>JANNWK010000413.1:0-3262 GCA_031408355.1 Myxococcales bacterium | reverse complement strand
GATGATGGTAGGACAACGAAAGCGCCTGTTAACTTACCTTAGTAAGCATAACCTTACCGGTTACAGGGCATTGATCGAAAAATTGGGTCTCCGTAAATAATTTTATTAAGTTTATGTAATACGAATATTCCCAACTAATTTTTACGGTTGGGAATTATTCTTTTTAAACAAGGTATGCCTCATAGCATATCACTAAATACACACATTCATTATGTTACAACCAAAATCAATCACTTTTGATATAGGCGGTGGCCGCATGGTTACAATTGAAACAGGCAAAATGGCTCGTCAGGCTGATGGTGCTGTAACTGTTCGTCAGGGCAATTGTATTTTATTAGCTACAGTTGTAGCCAACATAGACCCTAGAGATGGTCAGGACTTTTTTCCATTGTCAGTTGACTATCAGGAAAAATTTGCATCCGCAGGCCGTATACCGGGTTCATTTTTCAAAAGAGAAGCAAGGTTAAATGACTACGAAGTTTTAACCAGTCGTTTGGTTGACCGTGCTTTACGTCCTTTGTTTCCAGCCGTCACGGTCGAGTGCCTGTTCGATACCGCCCAGGACCCCGCTGCCGCCGCCGCCGAATGGGATGAGCTCCGTCGCCACGTCCGCCAGCACGGCATCCTTCAGCACGCCTGCGGCGCGTGACACGGCGGAGAGCACCTCCGAGCAGCGCGCAGCCTCCCCAGACACAATCGCCACGCCAAGCGTGGCCACCTGATACCGAGAAAGGTCGCCAATCTCAGCGATAGAGACCGGAAAGCGCGCGCGCACGCGGTCCTTGAAGCTCTTCACCACGCGGCGCCGATCCTTGAGCGAAACGGCACCGGGGATCTGTAGCACGAGCCGTAATACTCCAATAAACATGCGCGCAGTGGCGGGGGCGCCGAGGCCCCCCGACTACAGGGTCTGCTTCACTTCTTCGACCTCGAAGGCTTCGATGATGTCGCCCTCCTTGAAGTCGGAGTAACCCTCGAGCGCGATACCGCACTCGAAGCCTTCCTTCACGTCGCGGGCATCGTCCTTGAAGCGCTTGAGGCTCGACAGCTTGCCTTGCCAGATCGAAGCGCCTTCACGCAGCAAGCGCGCACCGGCCGAACGCTTGATCACACCATCGATGACCATGCAGCCGGCCACCGCGCCCGCCTTGCTGGTCTTGAAGACCTGGCGGATTTCGGCCTTGCCAATGTTCTTCTCGACCTGAGTGGGAGCCAGCAGGCCTTCCATGGCGGCCTTCACCTCGTCCACGACGTTGTAGATGATCGTGTAATGGCGGATCTGGACCTCTTCCTGCTGTGCCAGGGAAGCGGCCTTGCCCGCAGGGCGCACGTTGAAGCCAATGATGATCGCGCCCGCGGCCACGGCCAGGTTCACGTCACCCTCCGTGATGGCGCCCGCCGCAGCGTGGACGACGCTCACCTTCACCTTCTGCGTCGTAAGCCGCGTGAGCGCGTCGGACACGGCTTCCACCGAGCCCTGCACGTCCGCCTTGATGATCAGCTTTAGCTCGGCCTGTTCGTTCTCGGCCATGGCCTTGGCCAAGTCCTCGAGCGTGGTGGCGCGAGCGCCGGTGCCAGGCGTGAGGCTACGCCGCACCTTGGTCTTGCGGCTGTCGGCGATCTCCTGCGCCGTCTTCATGTCATTCAGAACGTGGACCGGGTCGCCCGCGCTCGGCACATCGGCCAAGCCGATGACCACGACCGGCGTCGACGGCCCCGCGCTCTCTAACTGATTGCCCAGGGCGTCGTGCATGGCGCGCACTTTGCCGTAGGCGCCACCGGCCAGAATAATGTCGCCGCGGTTGAGCGTACCGTCCTGAATCAGGATGGTCGCCACCGGCCCGCGACCGCGATCGAGTTCGGCCTCCACGACTACGCCCGTGGCGGCCTTGGCCGGGTTAGCTCGCAGCTCAAGCACTTCGGCCTGGAGTGCCAGTGACTCCAGCAGCTTATCGATGCCGACCTTGGTGACGGCCGAAACCTCCACGTATTGTGTGTCGCCGCCCCACTCCTCGGCGACCAGCCCAAGCTCCGAGAGCTGGCGCTTGACGCGTTCCGGGTTGGCGTCGGGCTTGTCCATCTTGTTGACCGCCACGACGATCGGCACGTTGGCCGCCTTCGCGTGGTTGATGGCTTCTCGTGTCTGGGGCATCACGCCGTCGTCTGCCGCAACCACCAATACGACCAAGTCGGTCGTACGGGCGCCGCGGGCGCGCATGGCGGTGAACGCCTCGTGGCCCGGCGTGTCGAGGAAAGTGATGAGTCCGTGAGTCGTCTGCACCGAATAGGCGCCAATGTGCTGGGTGATGCCGCCGGCCTCACCGCTCACCACGTTCGCCTTGCGGATTTGATCGAGCAGGCTGGTTTTGCCGTGATCAACGTGGCCCATCACGGTCACGACCGGCGGGCGCAGGAGCTTGGCCGAGAGATCCTCGTCGGCAGCCTGAGCCGCCGTGATCTGATCCTCTTCACTCACCGCGACGTCTTCGACCTCCCAGCCGAACTCGTTGGCCACGATTTTGGCCGTGTCGGCGTCGAGCGTGCTGTTGATGTTCACGCCGGTCATACCCAGACGCATCAACTTCATGAGCATCTCGGTCGACTTGATGCCCATCTTGCCAGCCAAGATCTGCAGCGCGACGGTCTCCTCGATGCGCACGATCTTTTTGTGGGCTGAGCGCTCTTGGGTGACGATATTGCTGGGGATCTTGGGCCGGGACGGGCCCACGAAGCGCCCGCCACGCATGCCCGGCCGCTGCGGACCGCCTCGGAAGTTGCCGTGCGTACCACCGGGACCGCGCGGAGCGCCGGGCCGTTGCCCAATGCCAACCCCTGCCTTGGCGTCGTATTGAACTCGCCGCGGAACCGGACCGCCGCGCGGCGGCATCGGGACACCGGGGCGCCCTTCCCAAACGTCGATGCCTGTCTTCGGCGGAGCCGAGGGACGCGCCGCTTCCACTTGCGGGGACGGGCTGGCCGGAGGCGTGGAGACCGGCACCGGAGGCGGCGCGGCAACCACAGGAAGGGGAGGCGGCGGCGGGACCACTACCTGTTCGGTGCGAGCGGGCTCAGCAGCGGCAGCCGGAGGCGGCGGGGGTGCCGCGTGCCGAGGCTCCGATCTCACTGGGGCGGGCGAGGCCGGCGGCGGGAGCTGCACCTGGCTGGGCACGGCGGGAGCTGAGGTGGCGGGAGCCACCGTGGCCACGACCGGCACGGGGGCGACCGGCGCGGGAGCCGGCGGCGGCGCCGCCACGGGCGCCGG
>JANNWK010000412.1:0-15428 GCA_031408355.1 Myxococcales bacterium | reverse complement strand
GTGTGGGAGAGTAGGACGCTGCCGGGTTAATTCCCTAAAGCCCCAGTGCTAACGCGCTGGGGCTTTTCTTTTGTCAAAAACAGGCCGAGTGGGCGGCCGGGTCGACTGGTTGTGGATACGGTTTGGGGCGCTGTTGGGTTTGGCGTAGAGCTGGGCGGGTGCGATTGCCAGACGACTTGATTCGGCGGCCACGGACTTTGCGAGCCCTAGTGCTGGGCGGGCTCGCAGCGGCGACAATCGTGGTCGGCGCTGTGGCGGGGCCAGCGCTCATCAAGGGTAAGGTCACGCGCGAGGCGCGCGCCCGAGGCCTGGAGGTGAGGATCGGCAGTGTTCGGTTGGGCTGGTCGAGCTTCTGGCTGCACCAAGTTAGCGTGCGGATGGTTGGTGCCGAGGTTGCGCTTGAACTCGAGGCGGTGAGAATTGGTGCGTTCGGGGGTGGACTGAGTGCCCATGGGGGGTGGTTGCGCGGCCGCGGAGATCCGACACGAGTTTTGAGGAGGCTGCGGGGGCCGGACGCGGAGCGGGCTTCGTCCTCCGGGACGGGTTCCCGAGAGGTCTTTGTGGAGGGTCTATTCGTGGACTGGCAAGGGAGCCAGGCGAACTTGAGGGTCTACGGGGCGGCTGCGACAATGCGTGGGGGCGCTGGCCTTGTCACTGCGGACCTGGTCCAGGTGAAGAGTGGGCGGCTGGATCTTGAGGCGCAGGATCTTCTCGTCGAGTCGGAGCGCAGCGGCGGACACGTGCGACTGAAGCGCGCGGAGGTTGGGGGCACCCAGTTGAATCTAGGAGAGCTCGGCGAGGTCGGAGCTGCCGTCGCGCCCGCCGAGCCGGAATTATCGGAGGTTGGCGACGAGTCCCGCGGACCTTCGGGCAAGCTACGCCAGGCGCGGAGCCTCTTAATGCCCCTGGTCAGAGACGGTCTTGCCGGCGGTGGGCGAATATCGATCGAGCGGGTTTCCGCCCGAGTGCGCCGCGGTCGTGAGACAGTGAGTTTCGGTCCCAGTCGATTTTCGGTTGCGCGTGAGAACGAACAGCTTCGAATGTCGTTGACGCCTACTCTGGGGACGGTTGAGGGGACGCCGCTCTCGCTGATGGCGACGGTGCCTCTCGCGCCTGGCATCGTTCATGTGACGGCCAAGGGCGGCCCCGTCAGCCTCGCCTCGCTCGGGATGCTTGCCGGACAGGGGGGCGTACGAGACGTCGGGGAAGCGACGGTCGCCGCGGACGGTTCCGCCGACTTTGCGCAGGACTTCGAGACGGTGCGGCTGGACGGCAAAGTGACCG
Source organism: Myxococcales bacterium (assembly GCA_031408355.1). GTDB lineage: Bacteria > Myxococcota_A > Polyangia > Polyangiales > Polyangiaceae > PMG-095. The sequence goes on along the minus strand of JANNWK010000412.1, from coordinate 14,144 downwards.
TGCGAGGCCTCGCTGTCGAGTGGCCCAAGCTGTCGTCGCTGCCCGTTGGGCCTTGGGGCTTTGACGTAACCGTGAAGGCGCGGGCTCGGCTCGATGGAAGTGAGGTCGAAGTGATCGATGGCGAGGCACGTTCAGGCGACTTTCGGCTAGAGCTGTCGGGTCGCCTGGAAACGGGGCTGGACCGGCGCCACGCGGAGGGGCGCCTGCGCGTTCCGTTGTCCGGGTGCCAGAGCCTGCTTGAGGCGATGCCGCGAGGGCTTCTGCCGCTGGCCAGTGATATGCGACTAGGGGGAAGCTTTGGTGTCGAGCTGCGGCTTCGCTACGACATGCAGGCTCCCAAGGACGTCGAAGTGGTGTTGGCCGCCAGAAACGAGTGTCGCGTTGACAGTGTTCCGGAGCAGCTTTCGCCCGACAAGTTCGCGCGGCCGTTTCTGCGAGAGACTCGAGCCCACGACGGCTCCACGATGGCGATGGAGGGTGGACCGGGGACACCCGGCTGGGTCGCGATCGACGACGTCTCCCGTCACGTGGAGAGCGCTATACTGATCTGCGAGGACAGTCGGTTTCACGCCCACCATGGTTTCGACTTTCGCGCGCTCGAAGACGCAATCAAGGATGATTTGCGGGCCGGCCGCTTCGCGCGTGGCGCCAGCACGGTGAGCATGCAGCTGGCGAAGAACCTATATCTGGGGCGCGAGAAGACGGTTGGACGCAAGCTGCAAGAGGCTCTGTTCACGATCCTCCTCGAGCAGGAGTTGACCAAGCGGCGGATCCTAGAGTTGTACCTAAATGTGGTGGAGTTGGGGCCCGGCCTGTACGGGATTGGCGATGCCGCTCAGTATTACTTCGCAACGCCGGCACGCGACCTCTCACTGGGCCAAGCGTTATACTTGGCGTCGATTCTTCCGAATCCAACCTTCAGCCACTTCGGACCGGACGGACGACTGAGTCCGAAGTGGCAAAGTTACCTTCGACGACTCATGCATATCGCACGCAAGATCAAGCGCATTGACGACGCCGAACTCGAGGCGGGGTTGGCTGAGGAACTCGAGTTTCGCTCGAGGGCGGCGGAAGCAACCGGGGCTCCAACGCAGCCTGATGTCGACGGCCTGGCGCCGGAGGACGAGCGGACGGACCAAGACCCAAGCGAGTGGTGATGATGGGGTGAGCTGCCCTCGCCACTGCGCCACTGCGCCACTGCGCCACTGCGCCACTGCGCCACTGCGCTACTTGGTTTGCGTACGCGAGGCAGGCGGCGTGGCTCGCTCGGTCAACGCGGGAATATAGGCGATCGCAGGAGAGTTTCGAGCAACGCGGCAACTCGCTCTGGGCTGGAGCCGGCCAGGTTGCGCCGGTCCGGATCAGGCGAATTCAGGTCGTAGAGCTCGGGGCGGGCAGCGTCGATGGGCAGCACGAGCTTGTGCGTGCCCGCGGGATCCAATAGTCCTGCGCGGAGTAGTGTTCCCCCGACGGTCGCGGAAAACAGGATAGGAAGCTTGCGCGACCCACGCCGCTTGTCGAGGCGGAACCGCAGGTCTTCGCCGTGGTAGCTGCCCGCGTGGCCGAAGTACGGCGCCAGAGTCGGGGTTACGTCGGCGAGCGAGACGGCGTCATCTACGCGTTGTGGTGCCAGGCCCGGGAGGCTAAGGCCAAGTGGGACGTGGATGAGCTCCTCCCAGAGGTGGATGGAGTGGGCGAAGAAGCCGTTTCGTCCCATGGCCTCGCCGTGGTCCGAAAGGAACACGATGACGGTATTTTCGCGCAGCCCGAGCGAGGAGAGCGCGGTCTCAAGGCGTCCGAACTCGCGGTCGAGGCTAGCCGCCACGGTCAAGTAGCGGAGGTCGAGCCCCTTGTTGGACGACCGGGAGTGCTCTTCGGTCCGCTTGTCGGAATGGCTCTGTGGCAGCTGCTGCCAGTTGTGCTGATCGTAGTGAAACAGCCAGAGGAGCAGTGGCTGCTGCCGTGGCGCAGCCAGCTTCTCAATGGCCTGGCGGACGATCTCTGGCCCCGTCGGCAGATCTGCGCCGTACCCCCAGACCTGCTTACCTGTCGCGTAGTCGGCGACCTCGCTGGTGCTAGCGAACCGAAACTCCGGACGCCTCACGGCGAGATACTCGCGCGCCGAACGCGGAACGATGACGCTCGTCTCGTAGCCGGCGTGGTTTGCCAGTGAAAGGAGGTCCCCTGCGGTGTCCGGCGCGTCGCCAAATCGCCCAGTGGTGATGACAGGGAGGGAAGTCGCCGTGTCCGAGCCTGCTGCGTAGGCACGGCTGAACGACAGGCTCGTGTCCAGAAACCGTGCGACACTTGGCATGACGTCCGGATCGCTGGCGACGTCGTAGCGCAGCGTGTCGACATAGTAGATAACGATGTCGGGTCGCTCCCGCTCAGTCGCCCTTTCTCCAGGCGTTGGCTTGTTCGATGGGTGCTCCCGGGTTTGCCATTCCCTGCCCAGCGTCGAGCTGGTGATGTCGTACTGCTTTGTCAGCTTCTCGAGGCGCAGCCCGGTACTCGTGATGCCGAGAGCTCCCGTCGGATCCAAGCGCCAGGCTCCGAGATCTTCCACGCGCCGCAGCGTCCGGCCTACGTACAACTCCTCGGACAGGCAGTGCGCGAGCCCATCCGACCATAGGTGGAACGCCCGCGACCGACTCGCGAGGCCCAGGCCTAGGGCGAGACCAGCGACCGTGACCGCGGCCATGGCGCGGCGCTGGCTGGCGCGCAATGCGCTGGGCCGACCAAGCCAGAAGCTTGCGACGGACCAGAGCAGTAGCCAAGCGCATGTCTCCAGCACGGCGTGCAATCTGGCGTAGAGCAAGACCAGCCAGGACTGGTCCACATAGAGCAAGGCGAAGGCCGCGCCAGCTAGCGTTGCGCTGGCGACCAGCGGTGAACGCAGGCTGTCGGCAGCGGCGCAACGTCGGCTGACGGCCTGCCACATCCCCACGACGCCGGCGGTCGCGAGCGCAAAGGCGGTCAGCAGGATGCCCGGACCGATCCGAGACCAGGCTGTTCGTACGATACGTTCGCCCGAGAACGCCCAGAAAGCGGTCGACCAGGTGACCGCGAGCATGAGCAACGAGGCAGACGCGGCGGGTAGCCAGTTCAACGTGAGCCTCGAGCGTCGTCGTAGCCAGTCGGAACCTCGACTCTCCAGCACCCTCAGCAAACCGAGAGATGCGCCCAAGCTAGCGCCCCAGCCCGCCTGTAGGGAGAGGGCAAGGAGCCAGTGATGCGGGGCTGAGCGGCCAAAGTCGTGACGCAAGCTGCCGTCGAGGAGGCCCAGGCATAGGCTGCTCAGTACGCCTGCCGAAGCGCTTTGCGAAAGCGCGCTCGACACGCTGGCCCACCGCGCCAAGAGCGCGACGGCTTCAGGCGAGCCAGCGATGCGAGTCAAGGAGCTGCTCGCTCTAAACGACGCCAGGCTTGCCTCACGGTGCGCGCTCAATACGGATTGACTGTGGACCGAGACGGATCTGCTTGGTGCGAGGACGGCGTTCGATGATGGTGGCGGCCTCCGCTAGGCCGTGTTGTGAGAAGTGCCTACGAATGCGGAAGACCTCGCCGTCGATCTGCTGGGGAGTTACCTGCAGCCCGTCGGCGATCTGGTCCTTGTCCATCCAACCACAGGCTGCCAGCGGTAGATTTCTAGCCAAGTCTGCCAACTGACAGCGCGCCAGGGTGAGCATGAGGTAGTTGTGCGCCCGCGACCCCAAGGACACGATGCGGTCCGGGTATTCGAGGCTGAGCTCCACAAAGTCCTCGTCCGAGGAGACCACGAAACGCAGAGTCGTCGTCTTGACCGAGGGCTCGACATCCAGCCGCGCCGTGGAATAGCTGGAGGTGGGGCAGCAGAACCGGAATCGCCGCCCGTCTGTCTCGACGACCTGGCCGTCCGTGACCGGCACCACGTCGCCATCGGCTTGCTCCAGCTTCCACGCACCGTCCGTGTCTACGTAGAGCGTGCACTCCGGTGCGTCGCTTGATGGGAGTCCGATGATGCCATCTTCGCCCACCGTCGCATGTCCGGTGTCGAGGGCCACAGCCATCGCCTGGGGCTCCCCGTCGGCTATCAACACCCAGCGTTCATCGACGTGGCCGAAAGTGATCAGGCTGCCACGTGAGAGCCGATAGGCTCGCCCAGGTTCGACGCTGACGCCGTTGTGCTGGGTGCCGTTGCGGCTGCCGCGATCCAGGAGCTCCCAGGCTTCGCCATTCCACCTGATCAGCGCGTGCTGAGTCGACACATAGGCGCCTGGCAGGTGCAGGGCGCATTGGAGACCACGACCAACGAGGTGGTCATTCATCAGCAGACAAGAGCGTGTCCCGTCACTGCGACGAAGCTCTGCCATTCCGACCTAGAGTAGACCATGAGGCGGGAAGCCCGGAAATGGCGGATCTGCGATCGACTGCAATCGACTGGCCGGGGCCGAGCCGGTAGTCGTTAAGCATGTTCGCAATTTCTGAGAAGGGCGAGCTGGCCGCGTTGTGGGGGGAGCTCGTCGCCGGGACGTGCAAAATCGAGTCTTCCCTGTACGACCCAGGAACCTGGGCGGTGGTGGTCACCCACGACCCCGAGCCTGCTTTCGGCCCTCTTGGCAGGCTGCGAACTCGCGACGCCGAAATTCTAGAGCAGGCGCTCATTCGCGGCGTTCGAAAGTCAGTGGCCGTTGAGGCCGGCCTCTCGTGCTCGAGCGTCGCGGTCATCCTGCAAAGCTGTTTTCATTTCATGGGGCTTTCCTGCTTGCCGTCCCGCATCCCGCCGCTGCTCGTGGCTGCTGCCCACGCCCGGCTGCATCATGATTCGGGCGGCTGGACGGGCGCTAGACCCGTGCCAGGGACCAAGTTCTTGCGGCAGAAGATCAGCGTCGCCCGCCCAGACACAGCGTTGGCCGCTTGGCTGGCCCCAGCGGAGCACGCCGTCGTCGGATTCTTGGTCGAGGGCAAGAGCTACGCAGAGATCGCGCGCCTGCGCGAGACGTCGGTGCGCACCGTTGCCAACCAGATAGCCTCCGCGTTCCGTCGCCTGGGCGTGTCGGGACGCTCCGATCTCCTGTGCTTGTTGGCGCGCTGGGGACTGGAGTCGGCCCCGCCGGTGCGGCGCGTGAGTAGCGGCGGCTTGCACGCCGAACGGGTGATCGCCCGGGCAGCTCACGCCTAGCGAGTGTCTTCGGCGAGCTGGCCCTGTCGCGACGAGCAGCCTAATCGGCGTGTTGTCGTTGTCGACGAAGCTTGGCGAAGAAGCCCGAAAGTCGTTGGGCAGCCTCCTCGGCCAAAAGCCCAGCCTCGACGTCAAAGCGGTGGTTTAGCCGAGGATCCGTGCCGATCTGGAAGAGCGACACGACGGCTCCAGCCTTGGTATCGGAGGCGCCGAAGACCAGGCGCGAAATCCGCGCATTGACCAAAGCGCCCGCGCACATCACGCAAGGCTCCAAGGTGACGTAGAGCGTCGTCCCCTCCAGGCGCCAACTATCCTGGCCGCGGGACGCCTCGCGAATCGCCAGGAGCTCCGCGTGGGCGGTCGGATCCGAGCTCTCTTCACGCCGGTTGTGTTCTCGCGCGAGCACGACGCCCTCGGCCGAGACGACCACCGCACCCACCGGAACGTCGCCGTGGAGCGCGGCGAGGTCCGCTTCCTCGAGGGCCATGCGCATAAAGTCCAGGGGGTTCATGGGAACTGGCGCTGCGCCGGGGCTAGAGCCACGGATTGATGCTCGGCTCGCCGCGCGAGACCCGCAGCGTTTGGCCGAGGCGCCGGGCCAAGAGCAGCCCCGAAGCCGCCGTGGCGACGAACAGCGCCACGGCAACGGCGCCGCGATACGCTGAAAGCATCGGTCCGCCGCTGCCCAGCGTCCACAGCTTGGTGACCACCGGCAGTATGAGCGTCATGGGCAGTCCCACGCGGACAAGCGCAGTCTGACATTGCTCGACGTTAATGCGACCAAGCGCCCAGCGCAGCAACGAGACCAGCATGACGATTCCGAACGTCTTTAACACGAGCCATGTTGCGCCCAGCGCCGTGAGAGCTGGGGAGCTGGCGCGGTCGAGCTCCGAGATCCAAGGCACGCCAAAGCCCCCCAGCAACACGACCGAGAGAAGCCCAGCGACCAGCACGAGATGGGTCCACTCGACGGCTGCCAGTGCAGGTAGACGTCCGCTGCTGCGCCCCGCGAAGGTCGAGGTAGATGCCAGCGTCGCTTCCGGGACCAGCGCAAAGATGCCAAGTAGCAGTGCCGCGAAGTGCGCCGGCGAGGCGAAGGCCAGAAAATGCCAGGGTGCTCCTTGTTGCGCTGCCGCGAAATCGTCGGCTCGGAGGCTGCCAACGTCCATCACCGCGACCAAGAGCGCGGCGGTGATCGGGAGTTGGGCCACCGCTACCCACCACGCCCGACGGAGCCCTTTCAGGAGCGAGATTTTTCCACCCTGTCGGCTGGACTCGGCGAGAAATCCGCTCACCGTGAGCGCGCTGGCCGACGCCAGCAGCAAGATCGGTAAATCGAGTTCACGGGCCACGAGCGGGATTCCGAAGGCGCCAAACGCAAGCAGGGAGCTGCCCACGCTCACGCCAAAGTAGCCAGGGACGCTTGCCGGCAGGGCGCTCGAAAGGCCCCTGATGACGGCCCGCCACGGCTTGCGTGTTGCGTTCGCGTCGCGCCCTTCACGACTGCGAGCGACGAGTGAGAGTTCCAGCCAAGTTGCGAAACGTCCGAGCGGTGAGAGCAAGAACAAGAGCGCTAGGAGAGCGCTGCCCACCAGAGCGAACGCTGGCACGAGGTCCGACAACGTGCCTGGTTTGAACTCGGCAACCTCCACGGCGAACAGCGCCTCTCGCTCTACCCCGCTGCGATGCATGCCGAGCCGGGCGACGCGCGCTCGCGGTGGCGGCACAAAGTCCGCGACGGAGGTGATACGTACGCCGGATAGTTCCTCGACCACATCTCCCGCGGCCAGGCCCACTTCCGCGCCCCGTCCGTGCGGCTCAACCTTTAGGATGCGGAGTGGTCCCGCTCCTTCGTGGCTGACCGTGACACCGAGAAACTCCGCGAATCTGTGGCCTTCTTGCAGCGCTAGGGCGCGCTCGCCCTCCGTTTGGCGACTCGGCTCGACGTCGAGCACGATACCTTCGAGCGATCCGCTCACCGGTGCCGCACCGCTCTTGCGTGGGGCGAAGGCGGCCACCGCGTCACCGCGGAAGGTCGCGTGTGACGCGCCGTCGCGTCCGCAGAGTGCCGTGACCATTTCCTCGGAGATAGTCGCCTCGAGTCGATGTGGCGTGACCGTGCGGGCGGGAACGGACACCTCGACGTCCCGCTCGGGGGCCCTCCCGGGGCGAAATACGTCCCCTCGAAAGGTGACCCGCGCGATGCGTCCGTCCGGGAAGCCGGAGCCCGTGATTTCCAGCTTGTCGCCGTGCCCGACCTCACGGGCGGAGAGCTCCGTCACCTGTAGGAGGTTAGGGCCCGCTTGCCGCGCGGAGCAGCTTGCGGACAGCACCGCGAGGGTGAGCAGCAATGCCTTCTTCACCCTCGCTCATATACAGGTAGCAGCTGTCCGGGGCGAAAAATTGGGCCTGGTTTTGGTGGCGTGCTTTAGGTCGTGGGCCGAGAGGTAGCTAGCACCCATGGACCAGCACGACCGACTAATCAGGATTCGCGAGACGCACACGCAGATCGTCTGGCTCCAACCGTTTCGGGATCTGGGCTTGATTCCGAATCCAGCCGCCTCGGGCTTGGCCATCGAAACTGCCGAAGAACGCCTCGGGCGTCCGCTGCCGCCGTCGTATCGTGCGTTCCTGAAGCGTCATGACGGCTGGCCACGCTTCTTCGACGGGGCGAGCCTGCTCGGGACGGCAAATCTCGGACTGCGGCAGTACGAGGACCTGGCGCGCGCCGCGTTTGAGGCGGCCGAGACGCCTGTCCCCGACCTCGGGCCACCAACGCGTCCCCGGTCTCGGCAACTGATTCCGTTTGGCGCTGACCTAGACGGTACGACGCTGTTCGCGTTCAACACCGCGGTTGTTCACCCGAATGGCGAGTATGAAGTTATCGCGTGGGTGAACGAGATTGGGGTTCGCCGCGACAGCTTCGCTTCGTTCCTTGAGTTTATTCTGGACCTGGCCGAGGCGGATATCGCCAACCTCGCCGGCGGGAACGAGACGTTCGCGCAAGCTGGCTAGCCACGCCTCGCCCGCAAAATTCAAGCTCGCTTTGACCGACTTGACGCTGTGCGGCATAGTAGAATGCCGTATCAGCCAATGAGTATCGAGGGCGACATCCCTGCTCCCGAAGCAGCCACCGAAGACGTCGAGGACTCGGCGAGCCGGCGCGTCATCAAGCGCTACTCGAACCGGAAGCTCTACGACACCCGCGGCTCAAGCTACGTGACCCTACTGCAGATAGCCGAAATGATTCGGGACGGCGAGGACGTTCAAGTCATCGATAACGCCACAAAAGAGGATAAAACCGATGTTACGCTGGCGCTTATCATCTCCGAGGAGTTGCGGAACAAGCCGCGCGCCATTCCCATTCCGACGCTACGGGCGCTGATTCGGCGCCGCGGTGAGCGCATCCTAACCCAGCTCAGAGAGGGGCCTATTGGCAAGCTGATCCCACCCGGCAAGGACGAGGGAGACGGCTCGGGGGCCGTGGGGCCCGGAGAGGACGAAGACATGTCACAAGCCAGGGAGTCCAAGGGCCTGCGGGCTACGTTTGAACAGTGGCAGGCCACAATTGACGAGCGTATTCGGGCTGTTCTGCCCAATTTCGCCGCATTTCGCGATCTTGAGCTCGAGGTTCGGCGGCTTTCGGAGCGGCTCACCGCGCTGGAAGCCCGGACGAAGGATCGTCCCAAGGACCCGGAATAAAGAGGAAACCCCTCGGGTTGGTCCCAAAACGGAGATGAATCGCCCCGCCCGTCTCAGCACCAAGGCTTTCGAGGGAGAAGCGCTGGCCGAATTGCCCGCCTTGCTCGGGGTGGCCACACGGCTCACGAAGAATCCCGCGGACGCGCAGGACCTCGTTCAGGACACCCTGATGAAGTCGATGCGTGCGCTGGACCAGTTTCAGGCCGGCACGAACCTTCGGGCCTGGCTCCTGCGAATTCTGATGAATACGTTCATCAATCGCTACCGTCGGGGTGGGCTGGAACGGAGCGTGCTCGAGGGGCCGGACGCCGATCCACTCGCGGACGGCTGGGTCAGCGCCGCTACGATGGAGGCCCTGCGCGATCCGGAGGCCCAGGCGCTGCGTCCGATGCTTGCCGCCGAAATTGGCGAAGCGCTCAACGAGTTACCTGAAGACTATCGGCTAGCGGTGGTTCTCTCGGACGTGGAAGAGCTTTCCTACAAGGAAATAGCCGAGATTATGGGGTGTCCGATCGGGACCGTCATGTCGCGGCTGCATCGCGGGCGCCGGCTGCTCAAGGGGAGGCTCTACGAGCATGCTCGTGCGATGGGTATTGTCGGACCGGAGTCCGACGTGGGCCCTCAAGTCCAGGAACCGGTCGTCCAGCTGGAGCAATATCGGGCCAAGAAGGCGGCGGTATGATGAGTGCCAGCTGCCATCATTTCGTTCCGCTATTGGAGCCCTTGCGTGACGGCGAGTTGAGTCCAGCGGAGGTTGTCGACGTCGAGCAGCACCTGGGTGAGTGTGAACGCTGCGCGGAGCGAATGCGGCTCGGGGAAGCGTTGCGGGCGAGTCTAAAGCGAGCGGTGCGAGCGGAAGCGCCCGTCACGGCGGCGTTCGAGGAACGCATCCGGTTGGCGTTGGTTGCTGAGCGGGAGCGCGCAGCCCGACTGAGCCCGGAGCACGACGCGCAGGTGCGGATGCTCAGCTGGCGCAGCATTGTCCCGATCGCGGCGGCGGCGGCGGCGGTGATGGTTTGGGCAGCTAGCGCTAAGAACCGCACGAGTGACGTGGCTTCGGCGCAGGCGCACATGTATCAGTCCGCTGCGCCAGCGAGTGTCGAACAGCTGCTAGAAGATTTGGTGAAGAATCACGAACGCTCATCGGCTCCACAGATGACGGAGCCAGCGCTCTTCTCACAGCTGGAGGCAGAGGTGGGCGTGCCGGTTCGGTTGCTGAATTTCAAACAGTACGGCGCTCGCTGGGAGGGCGTGAGTGTCGTGCCCGTCAACAATCAGCGCGCTGCATCATTGCGGTATCGCATCGCGGGTCACCGGCTAACGGTGTACGTGTATAATGCTTCGCGCGTTCCTGTGAGTGGTGGCTTGAAGCAGCGGGTTGTGCGGGACGAACCGGTATATGTTGGCTCACGCCATGGTGTGTCGATCGCCGCGACGGAACGTCGCGACGGTGTGGGCTATGCCGTTGCAACCGACCTGAACGACGATGAAAGCGCCGAGCTCGTAGCGTCGATTTACTGATTCGCTAGGGCGTGGTTGCCAGCTCGCGGGCGTCGCCGTATGACTTCTGTCATGCGCATTCTGTTCGTGATGGACGCGGCCGAAACCATGCGCGCGGACCAGGACACTTCCTTCGCCTTCATGCGCGGGGCGCGTGCCCTGGGTCACGCGTGCTTTCATTGCCTGCCACGACAAGTCTCACTGCGCGGTTCAGACGGTTTCGCGTCAGCGCAGCCAATTACGGTGAGCGATCGGGCGCCGCACGTTGAGCTAGGCGAGCCAGAGCGACTTGAACTGGCCGCACTTGACGCGATCTTCATCAGGAAGGATCCGCCGTTCGACGCCGGCTACCTGCACCTCACTCAGCAACTCGATCGCGTCAGGGACAGCGTGCTGGTGGTCAATGACCCTAGAGGGATCCGCGACGCCAACGAGAAGCTGTTTGCCTTCGCTTTTCACGAACACACGCCGCGTTCCCTCGTTTCTTCCAGCCCCACCGAGCTACTCGAGTTCGTCGCAGAGCTGGGAGGCACGGCCGTGCTCAAGCCCCTGGACGGTGCCGGTGGCAGCGGGGTCGTGATGCTATCCTTGGCTGACAGGAACGCGCGTTCGCTGGTTGACGTGTGGACTCAAGAGGGCAGGCGCCTGACCATCGTCCAGGAGTACCGCCCCGAGGTACGGACGGGCGACAAGCGAGTGCTCCTGCTGGACGGTCAGCCGCTGGGCGCCATTCTGCGGGTGCCGCGCGAGGACGACGTTCGCGCCAACATCCACGCCGGGGGTCGGGTAAAGCCTACGGAGCTGACGGCGGCCGAGGCCATGCTGGTCGCGGCTGTCGCGCCCCGCCTGGTCGCGCATGGCCTCTATTTCGTTGGGCTCGATCTTATTGGGGAGAAGCTGATCGAGGTGAATGTGACGAGCCCCACCGGTATTCAGGAGTTGGCTCGCTTCCTTGGACGGCCCGTGGAACAGGATGTGATTCGCTGGGTGGAGCAGAACCGCAGATCGCGCCCGACGCCCTGAACTTATGCCAGGAATTTGGCCTTGCCCGTGCGGTTGAGGCATACATGTCAGCTATGGCCCGGTGTTGCGAAGTTTGCCAAAACCTAGCGCCTGAGGCTCCAGCGCCCCGTCGACTTCAGCGCTTCCTCGTGGAAACACGGGTCGTGGCCTTGTGCGCCGAGCACGCGCACGACTTCAGAGCGCAGCGCCCGGAGACCCTGCGCGCCGTGGCCGCGCTGTTTCGCGAGGACTCCGGCCAGCGTTCCCTGGTGAGTCGGCGGGCACCGCTTGAGCGGCGTCAGTTTCCGATGCGACCTGAGGGGCGCCGGCGGACGGGCGGACGTCGCGGGACCGACAGCGGCTGCGGCTGAGGGCGAGCTTTCGGTGCGAGAGGGTGTTCTGCATTGGCTGCTCCTGGTAGCCGCGGCTGCCGCGGCTGTCGTGGTGGCGCTTGGCGGTCAAGGGAGACGGCCCGTCGCTGCGCTGGCCGTGGAGCCCCTGGCAGCCGTGCCGCTAGGAGCTAGTCTGCTCGTGACCGTAGACGTGACGGCCTTGGCGGGCGTGCTACCGCGCGAAGCCTTGCAGGTTGCAGGCGAGGGACTGCTGGGTTTGGGTGACACGTGTGGCTTCGAGCCGCTGCTGTCGATCCAGCGGGCTGCTTTCTCGATGCCGTTTCAAAGTCAGGCGTCGTCCGAGCACGCTGATTTTGCGTTGATTGCGGCGACCACGCTTAAGGAGCAGCCGTTGGCAGACTGCGCGGAAGCGCTGATTCGCAAGCGAGGCGGCGCCCCGGTGCGCTCCAGAATCGGCCGCTACCTGTCGGTTCGCGATGCCGGCAAGCCGCTCGGTGGGGTCGCGCTCCGCGCCGACGGTCTGCTCGTGCTCAGCGGTGGTCAGTACTTTCGCGACGTGGTTGACCCGCCTCGCGGCGCTCGCCCGCGCGACGAAGCTGCCCATCTTCGCGGCGAGCTTCATGCAGAGCTGCGCCGCCGTTTGGGACCTGCCGAGGTGCTCGTGACGTTTCTGCCAGGTCCGGCGTTCTCGGTGCCCGACCTCGAGTTCCTGGGCTTCTCCCTAAAGGTTGAGCGAGAGCTTCGACTGCGCGGGCTCGTGGGGTGCAGGTCCCACTCTGCTTGCATCGCCACCAAGCTCTCGCTTGAGCGCTTGAAGGGGGAGTTGGTCGGAGACCTGGGCGTCGCCGCGTTGGCGGAACTCAAAGTGGAGCAGCGCGAGCTCCAGCTGGAGCTCGCGGTTACTTTCCCGCGAAGCGAACTTGGCGTTCTGCTGAAACAGGCGCTCGGTAGTCCTTGAGGCCAGGCCTAGGGCTAGGGCTAGTCGGTGCTGTTCTTGCCGTCGCCGTTGCCCAGCAGGGCCGGCAAGATGTCGTCGGGCACGCCAAGGCGCGCGACGCTGTCGAGGTGGTGTACCAGGAAGCTGCGATTGTCGGTGACAGAGAGATTCTGCATTTCGAGCGCACCGATCCGGTCGCCAGGCGTGAAGGCGGCATCTTCCACGCGCTCCATGGATAGCTTGTCGGGCCCATAGGCCATGTACTCGGCCTTGGTATCGAGGATCGAGTAGTCGTCGCCGCGACGCAGTTCCAGCTTGACCGAGCCGGTGATGCTCGGTGCGATCCAGCGAGTGAGGCCATCCTTCAGGAGCATCGCCTCAGGGTCAAACCACTTACCTTCGTAGAGGATACGGCCCAGCCGACGACCCAGCGTGAAATAGAGATCCAACGTGTTCTCGTTGTGCACAGCGGAAAGCAACCGTTCATAGGCAATATGCAGTAACGCCATTCCCGGCGCCTCGTAGATACCGCGGCTCTTCGCGTCGATCACCCGGTTCTCGATCTGATCGCTCATGCCGAGACCGTGGCGACCGCCGATACGATTGAGCTGGCAAAAGAGCTCGAAGAGTGAGGGGAAACGCTGGCCGGAGATGGCGACGGGCACGCCGCGCTCAAACGTCAGTTCGATCTCTTCCGGTTGGACAGCGACGGCACTCTTCCAGTGCGAAACTCCCATAATCGGTTCGACGATGTGCAGCCCCTTGTCGAGCCGCTCAAGGTCCTTGGCTTCGTGCGTGGCGCCAAGCACGTTCGAGTCGGTGCTGTAGGCTTTGTCGGTGCTCATGGTGTAGGGGAGGCCCACCTTCACCAGATACTCGCTCATCTCCTTGCGGCCACCAAAGGCGTCTACGAACTGCTGATCCAGCCAAGGCTTGTAAATCTTCAGGTTCGGGTTGGTGAGGATGCCGTAGCGGTAGAAACGTTGGATGTCGTTGCCCTTGTGGGTGCTGCCGTCGCCGAAGACGTGGACATCATCGGCGCGCATGGCGCGGATGATGGCAGTAGTCGTTACCGCGCGGCCGAGCGGCGTGGTGTTGAAATACTTCTTGCTCCCGCTAGAGAGGTGAAACGCGCCGCACTGGATGGCCGTCAGGCCCTCCTGCACCAAGGCCGAGCGGCAGTCGATGAGCCGCGCTTCGACGGCACCGTGCGCGCGCGCGACGCCGGGAATGGTGGCGGGATCTAGCTCGTCAGGTTGAGCGAGATCCGCGGTGTAGGAGAACACTTTCATGCCGTTGCGGCTCAGCCAAGCTACAGCGCAGCGGGTGTCGAGGCCGCCCGAGAAAGCGATGCCCAAGCGAGTGCCTTCCGGCGGTAGCGTGCGATAGATCCGGCTCATGCCCGGCGTCTTTACCACCGCCGGGTCAACTCGTCAGCTGGTGGCTGCGCTGCGGCGCGGCCTCAGGGCGGAGCGCTCCCGACCGTGAT
>JANNWK010000411.1:0-7429 GCA_031408355.1 Myxococcales bacterium | reverse complement strand
GACAACGATTCACCCGGCATCACGGTCACTCCCACGACCGGGCTGTCCACGTCGGAGGCCGGTGGCACCGCGACCTTCACAGTGGTTCTGACCTCGCAGCCGCTGGCCGACGTCGCGGTGGCGCTTCGCAGCAGCAAGATCGCGGAAGGGACGGTCAGCCCCGCCGGCATCACCTTCACGATCGCCAACTGGAATGCTCCGCGCACCGTGACCGTCACCGGCGTCAACGACGACGTGGCAGACGGCGCGCAGCCCTACTCCATCATTACCGATGCCGCGACCAGCACGGATGCCAAGTACGCGGGCCTCGATCCCTTCGACGTTGGCGTGTCCAACGTCGACAACGACAGCGCTGGCATCACGGTCAGCGCCGCGAGCGGCAACACGGGCGAAGGCGCCACGACGGCGACCTTCACGATTGTGCTGAACTCCCAACCCACCGCCGACGTGACTATCGGGCTTTCGAGCAGCGACACGACCGAGGGCACACTGAGCGTCCCCTCGGTCACGTTCACCGCCACCAATTGGGGAGCCCCCAAGCAGATCACGGTCACCGGCGTGAACGACAGCGTAGCAGACGGCACGCAGCCCTATTCGATTGTGACCGCCCCCGCTACAAGCGGCGACTCAAACTATGCGACGCTCGATCCGAACGACGTATCGCTGTCGAATACGGACAACGACAGCGCCGGCATCACGGTCAGCGCCGCGAGCGGCAACACGAGCGAGGCCGGCGGCACCGCAACCTTTACGATCGTGCTCAATTCGCAGCCGACGGCGGGCGTCACCGTCCCGGTTTCGAGCAGCAACGCCGCCGAAGGCACGCTGAGTGTGACGTCGGTGGCGTTCACCACCATGAACTGGTCGTCAGCGCAGACGATTACGGTCACGGGCGTGAACGACGACGTCGCGGACGGCGCGCAGCCCTACTCAATCATCACCGACAAGGCGAGCAGCACCGACACGGGCTACAAGGATCTGAATCCCTCAGACGTGTCGCTCTCGAACGTCGACAACGACAGCGCTGGCATCACGGTCGGCGCGGTAAGCGGGGGCACGAGCGAGGCTGGCGGCAGCGCAACCTTCAGCATCGTCCTGAATTCGAAGCCGACGATGGACGTCAGCATTGGCGTATCCAGCAGCAACACCGGCGAAGGCAGCGTGAGCCCCAGCAGCGTGACCTTCACGCCTGCCAACTGGTCCGCCAAGCAGACGATCACGGTCACGGGCGTGAACGACGACGTGGCAGACGGTCCGCAGCCGTACTCGATACTGACGGCTGCCGCGACCAGTAACGATGCGGGTTACAAGGATCTGAATGCCGACGACGTCTCGCTGTCCAACGTCGACAACGACAGCGCCAGTGTTACGGTCTCAAGCGCCGCTGGCTCGACCAGCGAGGCGGGCGGCACCACGACCTTCAGCGTTGTCCTGAACTCGAAGCCGACCGCCAACGTCACGATTCCGATCACGAGCGGCGATCTGACCGAGGGGACCGTCAACAAGGATTCGCTCGTCTTCACGACCAACAATTGGGCGTCAGCGCAGACGGTGACGGTAAGCGGCGTGAACGACAACGTCGCCGACGGCAACCCGACCTACTCGATCATCGTCGGCGTCGCCGTGAGCACTGACTTGGGCTACGCCGGACTGGACGGCAATGACGTGAGCCTCACGAATATCGACAACGATAGTGCGGGCATCACGGTCGGCGACGCCACGGGCGTGACGACCGAGGCGGGGGGCACCACGACCTTCAGCGTCGTGCTCAATTCCCAGCCGACAGCAACGGTTGAGATACCGCTTGCCAGCAACAACACCGCTGAGGGTAGGGCCGGCGACGCCAGCCTCACCTTCACGACCACCAATTGGGCAGCGCCCCAACTGGTCACCGTGACAGGCCAGGACGACGCGATCGCCGACGGCCATCAAACCTACAAGATCGTCCTGGACAAGCCCACCAGCCCCGACGCGGCCTACGCGGCCATCGATCCCAAAGACGTCAGCATCACGAACCAGGACAACGACAGCGCCGGAATCACCGTGAGCGTCGCGCTCGGCGACACCTCCGAGGCCGGCATCACGACCTCGTTCAGCATCAGGCTAAACTCGCAGCCGACAGCGAACGTCACCATCCCTGTGTCGGTGAACGACGACACCGAGGCGCAGCTCCAGGTGAGCTCGGTATCGTTCACCACCAGCAACTGGGCGACGCCCAAGTCGGTGCTGGTGACGGGCGTCAATGACGACGTCGCCGACGGCAAGCAAGACTTCAAAGTGCTGACTGGCGTCGCGACCAGTACCGATCTCGGCTATGCGGGTCTCGACGCGGCGGACGTCAGCCTCAGCAACCTGGACAACGACAGCGCCAACGTGGTCGTCACCCAACCGGTGAGCGCCTTCACGAACGAGGCCGGCACCACCACCACCTTCAGCGTGGTGCTGAGCTCCGCCCCCACCGCCACGGTAACGATTGCGCTCAGCAGCACCCGGCCCGCCGAGGGTCTCATCACCAGTCCCAGCCCCGCGGAGCTGGTATTCAACGCCAGCAATTGGTCCACGCCGCGCGTCGTCACGGTCACGGGCGCGCAGGATGTCGCGCTAGACGGCAATCAGCTCTACACGATCGAGCTCATGCCTGCCGTCAGCACGGATGCCGGCTACGCGAATTTCGACGCCGACGACGTCCCGCTCACGAACCTGGACGACGACGGCGGGTAGTCAGGGCAACGCCAGCTCGCGCTCGATGGCGCTGGCAATTGCCGAAGACGACGGCTTCACTGAACTGGGCCATGCCGCCACCGCGCGCCCCCGCTTGTCGACGAGGTACTTGTGGAAGTTCCATTTCGGCTCGCCCTGCGCCTCTGCCAGCACGGTGTAGAGCGGGTGACGCTGGCTGCCCTTGACCTCCACCTTTTCGAACATTGGGAAGGTCACACCGTACTTGCTGCTGCAGAACGTCGCTATCTCCGGGGAGCTGCCGGGCTCCTGTCCACCAAAGTCGTTGGATGGGAAGCCCAGGACCAAAAGGCCCCGAGCCTCGTACTTGGCATGCAGCGCCTGGAGCCCCTCGAATTGAGGGGTGAAGCCGCACTCTGAAGCAGTATTGACGATGAGCAGGACCTTGCCGGCAAAAGCCGAGAACGCGACCTCAGTGCCGTCGAGGCTTTTGGCGGTGAGCGTATGAATCATCCGAGGTTCCTTGGGAATGGGGGCAGCCGCCGCACTAGCACCCTCCGGGGCGTCCGCGTTCTTGCAACCCACTACGGCGCCGAGCGCTAGCAACAAGAGCGTACGCGAGGCAGGACGGCGGCTGGAAGCTGCGGGTATCCGTAGGTCACAGGCGAGCAGGCTCATTCCACAACCTGGGGCACAGCCTCGGCGAATGCAAGGGCCGCCCGACGTCGCTCAGTGACACCCGGCCTTCAGGGGGCGGCCGCGACGGCGATCGGCACGGAGGCCTCCGGTCGCTGGCTGTAGAGCAGCTCGAGCACCGATTCGCCGCCACTGTTTCGGCACCACGCTTCCGCTGGTCCGTGCTCTGCCCTGTGCCTATGCTGATGGCCGTGAAACCCGCAGGGCTGCGCCAGACCCACCAAGATTCGCGCGGACGGACGTGGTCGGTTGCGGTCGTACCGGCCGCTCGGGCCGACGAAGCGGATGCGGAATTCTGGCAGACGCTGACGCCCGAGCAGCGAGTCGTCGCCGTACACGATTGCCTGGAAAGCGCGCTGAAGGCGCAGGGAAAGACTCGTGTCCCAAGACTTCGAAGAGTTGCTCGAGTCGTTAAACGCTAGGAAGGTGCGCTACCTCATCGGAGGAGCGCACGCACTCGCGTTTCATGCTCGTCGGGCTGATCCGATGTCAAACTACCGGGCGGTTGGCACCCACCACTTTGTCGAACACCCGGTACATCAGGCGGCCCGTGCCGCCCAGCGACTCCGCGAAGCGGCGCGAGCGCTGGTTGCTCTCGTTGACCGGATAGTAGAGGGCGCGGTCGAGGCCCTTCTGTTCGTAGCGGGCGTACAGCCTCATGGCCAGGGCCAGAGCCAGGCCGGTGCCCTTGTGCTGAGGCAGGACGCCAATGCCCAACAGGCCAGCGCGGCTGTATCTGCCCGATCCGAGCATGAGCTTGAGCAATTGCCAGGGGCCTAGCTTGCCGCGAAATGAGCGGAACAGCGGGGTCCAGTCGGGCAGGCCGAAGCAGAAGCCTGCGACTTCGCCATGCACCTCGGCCAGCAGCATCTGCTGGGGGTCGATGATCGGCTTCAGGGCGCCGAAGAACTCTGCGAACTCGCCGCTGGTCATGGGGTAGAACTCCCACTCCTCGCTGAAGGCCGCGTTGAAGACCAGGCGCAAGGTCTCCAGATCTTCATCCCAGCGCTTCTTGTTGATGGGGCGCACGCAGAGGGCGGCCGCTTCCTTCACGCTCTGCTTTGCCTTCCGGTACTTCTCCGACGAGAAGTCGATGTCGTAGTACCAAAGCGGATAGGTCGGTCGATAGCCGCTGTCCAAGAAGTACTGCGTGTACGAGGCCGGGTGCCAGGGGAGGGGAAACATCGGGTCCTCGTCGTGGGCCGCGGCCAGCAAGCCCATGCCCAGCGCGGCGGCGCCGTTGAAGGGGCCGACGATGCGACTCACCCCGCGCTCCACCAGCCAGGCCTCGGCCTGGGCGATCAGCGCGCGAACCGGGCCGGGCGAGCTGTCTGCGGCGGCGAAGTGCCCGATGAAGCCCACCGCCTCGCCCTTCGATTGTTGAAAGCGGCGATTGACGAGCGCCGCGCAGCGCGCGACGTCCCGGGTGCCGTCGGAGGCCACGAACTGCGTGTGGTCCATCTGCTCGTAGAAAGCCGACTTGCCGGAGAGCCACCTCAGCACGTCGCCTTCCATCTCGGCGACATAGCGGGGGGCTTCCCCGCGCCACTCGCGCTCGAGCCGGACAAAGTCACGGAGGGCCACCCGGTCCGAGGCGCGCACCTCCCGGATGGCCGCCGGAGAGGAGGCGGAAACAGTGGAAGGAATAGCGGAAGGACCGGTCGTTGTCGCCATTGCCGCAGAGTGCTACCGTGCGTAAACGCAGTAAATCGGTAGATGTGCAGGAGAAAACTGCATTCTTGCAGGCATGAACTGGGATGACTTTCGCTTCGTACTAGCAGTCGGCCGCGCGCGAACCCTCGCCCGGGCTGCCCGCGAGCTGCGGGTCGACCCGACCACGGTGGGTCGGCGGCTGGCTACGATCGAAGAAGCGCTGGGGACGCGGCTGTTCGATCGAACTCCCGATGGGTTCGAAGCGACCGCGCCCGGCGAGCTAGTGCAGAAGCGCGCCCGGGAAATGGAGGTTCAATCCCTGGCGGTCGTGCGCGAGGTCAAGGGCATGGACGCTCGCCCTGCGGGCCTCGTGACGATCGCCGCGCTCGACCTCTTGATCGACGAGTTCGTCATTCCTCGGTTGCCGGCACTGCGGCGCCTCCACCCGGACTTGGTGATCTCGGTGGTGTCGGGCCTGGGCCTGGCCGATCTCGCCAGACAGGAGGCGGACCTGGCGATCCGCGCGACGGAGCCGAAGCACCCCGACCTGATCGGTCAGTCCCTGGGGGTTCAGGCAGTGGGCGTGTACAAGGCGCGCGGGTTCACCTGGACCGGGGCGGCGCCGCTGATCGGCGGGCCCGAAGCATTCGACAACACGAGCTTCATGAAGGCGTTGTTCGCCCTGTTCCCGGAGTATCGAATCGTCGCCCGCGCCAGTTCGGAGGGCCACCTGCGCAACCTGATCCGCGTTGGCATCGGGCTCGGGGCGCTAGACTGCTTCGCCGCCGACGGCGTGTCCGACCTCGAACGCGCCCTACCCGACCCGTTCCTGCGCGAGCACATGTGGCTGGTCACCCACGTCGATAGCCACCGCTCCGCCCGGGTGCGCGCGGTTTCCCGCTTCCTGATCGACGAATATGCGACGGCGAAGGCCCGGCCGCGAACCCGATGATTTGTGGCTCAGTTCGCTACCATTCGCGCCGTTTCGGTGCGGGCGGGGGCGATTAGAGGACGATTCCCACCAGGCCGCTCGATATACTGGTGGCCGTCATGCGCGATACGTCTGAGCCAGCCCTTGAGCGCTATTACGAACTACTTCGCGCAAGGACTCCGCTGGCACGGCTTACTACGGCGGCAGATTTGAGCTCAGCCGTTCGCCAGCTCGCCGAATCCTCTATTCGCGCCGCGGCCCCGGGGGCCCCAGCCGGGGTCGTGCGTGCGCGACTGGCCCTGCGCCTCTACGGACGCGAGGTCGCTGCCCGCCTGTTCCCGGGCGTCGAGCTCTGGGACTTGCTCACGAAGACGACGCCGGAGGCGGAGGCGAAGCGACCCAAAGGCGCTCCTCGTGCTCACGCAGCCCTGGGGGCTGCGTTGTGCACGAGGAGGGACTTGAACCCCCACACCTTGCGGTACCGGAACCTAAATCCGGCGCGTCTGCCAATTCCGCCACTCGTGCTGAGGGGGCGAGGCATAGCGCGGAGGAGCGGGGTCCGTCCAGCGCCTTCAGGGGCGGTAGGCCGCGGGTGCGGGGGGGCCGAGGCTCGCGGGAGGTTCAGTTGGCGATCTGCGCCACGACAGCGAAAATGTCCGTGCCACCGCGACCTAGCAGGTCGACGAAGGAGCCCTTCGTGGAGCCGGCCAGGTACACGGTACCGTTTGGATCCACGGTGACGGCGGTCGCCCGATCTTCCTCGCAGGTGTCGAAGAGCCGCGGGGTGGCTTGGGTGGCGCTCGCGTTCCACCGGAGCAGCAGCGCCTGGCCGAGCGCGCAACCCTGCTCGGCGTCCGCCACCGTGATGGCCGCGTAGATTTCGCCGTTCGGCGCCTGCGCGAGCGAGGCCGCCGTGTCCTTGGCCGACGTACCCCATTGCCGCGTGAAGAGCAGGCCGCCGTTCGCGTCGAGCTTGCCCAAAAATACGTCTGTCTGGCCCGCCGAGGTGTTTGCGGGGAACGCGCCCTCCGTCGTCCCAAGCACGAGCAGGTTGCCCTGCCGATCGAAGCTCATCTGCGCCACGTGCTCGTCACCCGCGGTGCCAAACTGGGTGGTCCAGGCGAGGCTCCCGTCGGCGTTCAAGCGCGACACGAAGGCGTCTCCAAGGCCGGCGTTCACGTTGTTGGGCCAAGCGCCTTGGGTGCTGCCCGCGACGATCACGCCGTCCTTGGCATCGACAAGCACCGTGGCGGCCTCATCGAGCGCCGACGTGCCCCACTGAAGTGTCTCGAGAAAATTGCCGGCGCTGTCCCATCGGCTGAGAAATAGGTCCTGCTCCCCCTGCGTGGCGACGCCCTGAAGCTCGCCCCGGGTGTTGCCCAGCACGTACGCCGTGGCGTCGCGGTCGAGCCCCACCGAGACGGCCGCGTCATCCTCCGCCGAACCCCACTGCCGGGAAAACACCAGCGC
>JANNWK010000410.1:0-3363 GCA_031408355.1 Myxococcales bacterium | reverse complement strand
GGCTGACGCCCGCGCCATGGTGCAACGTCATGGCCAATGCCCACTTCGGCAGCGTTGTCTCAGAGAGCGGCTCCGGCTTCAGCTGGTTCGGCAACAGCCAGCGCGAGCGTCTCACCCCCTGGAGCAACGACGCGGTCTGCGATCCGTCCGGGGAGACGATCTACCTACGGGACGAAGAGGATGGACAGATTTGGTCCGCGACACCGGCGCCCGCGAGCGCCGAGACAGAGTTCGTGGTTCGGCACGGCCAAGGCTATTCTGTCTTTGAGCAAACCCAGGCCGAGCTTCTGCATCAGCTGACGGTTTTTGTCAGCGCCACCGACCCAGTCAAGCTGCTGCGCCTGCGCCTGACCAACCACGGAACGCGAGTTAGACGACTGGCCGTCTACGGCGTGGTGGAGTGGGTGTTGGGCACGTCTCGAGAAGCCACCCGGCTCCAGGTGTGCACACGCTGGGACGCCAAAAGCGAAACGTTGCTGGCAGAGAATCCGTTCGCTAGCTCCCCCGCCCGAGGCGCCTTTCTCGCCTGTTCCGAGCCCGTCACCAGTGTTACGGGCGACCGTGAGGAATTTTTCGGACGAGGCGGCTCACGCGCTCGCCCGGCCGGTTTAACACGCACGCTCCTGTCGGGCCGGACTGGCGTGGGCCTCGATCCGTGCGGAGCGCTCCAAGTCTTGCTTCGGCTTGAGCCCGGTCAGACCAAAGAGCTGTGCTTTGTGCTCGGCATGGCCGAATCTTCGGCTGGTGCTCTCGAGCTATCCAGAGCGTACCGCGAACCGCTCCGCGTTTCAGCCGCGTACGACGAGCTTAAGCTCACCTGGGATCAAATACTCTCAGTGTCAGTCAAGACCCCAGAGCCGGCCTTCGACCTCCTGGTCAACCGCTGGCTCCTGTACCAAGTCGTAAGTGCGCGACTCTGGGCACGCTCTGGTTTCTATCAGTCGAGCGGGGCCTACGGCTACCGGGACCAGCTACAGGACGTCCTCGCTCTGCTGCACTCACGGCCGGATCTGACCCGCCAGCACCTGCTGCGCGCGGCCGCTCGCCAATTCCGCGACGGCGACGTCCAGCACTGGTGGCACGCAGAAACGGGCGATGGGGTGCGTACGCATTGCGCGGACGACCTCCTCTGGCTGCCCTACGCCGTCGCCGAGTACGTGCGCTCCACCGGCGATCTGGGCGTCCTCGATGAAACCCTGCCTTTTCTCGAAGAGAGGTCGCTGGCTCTCGACGAAGATGACCTCTTTAGCTCGCCTCGGCCAAGCGACGAGACCGCTACGCTCTACCAGCACTGTGTACGCGCCCTGACGAGGGGCGCCACGGCAGGCCCTCACGGCTTGCCAAAAATTGGCAGCGGAGACTGGAACGACGGCATGAACCGCGTCGGCGCGCGTGGGCTCGGCGAGAGCGTTTGGCTCGGATGGTTCCTAGTGAGAACGCTCAAAGACTTCAGCCCACTCGCTAGTAGTCGCGATGATACCAACAGCGCAGCCTGGTGTGAGGGCGAGGCGCAACGACTGGCCCGTGCCCTAGCGGAGCATGCCTGGGACGGTGCCTGGTACCGCCGAGCCTTCTACGACGACGGCTCGAGCATTGGCTCCAGCGAAAATGTGGAGTGCCGCATCGACGCAATCGCGCAGTCCTGGTCCGTGATTTCTGATTCAGCAGACCCGCTACGTGCACGCCAAGCCGTAGCAGCTTCGGAGTCAGAGCTCGTCGATCAAGGCGCCCGCCTAATGCGTCTTCTCAGCCCACCGTTCCGCAACGTGGGCAAGGACACCGGTTACATTCGCAGCTATCCGGCTGGCATTCGCGAGAACGGCGGCCAGTACACGCACGGGGTTCTTTGGACCGTCCAGGCGCTCTGCAAGCTGGGCGAAGGCGACCGCGCCGGCGCGCTCTTTTCACTCTTGAACCCAGCCACGCATGCGACGGACCCCGCAGAAGTGGCGCGCTACAAGGTGGAGCCCTACGTGGTCGCCGCCGACGTCTACTCGTCCTCACAGCACGTTGGGCGCGGCGGTTGGACTTGGTACACCGGCGCCGCCGGCTGGATGTACCGTATCGCGATCGAGAGCATCCTGGGCCTCCGCCGACAAGGTTCCGTCCTCAGCATTGCTCCCTGTGTGCCCAGCACTTGGCAAAACTTCGAGGTCAACTATCGCTATGGCACCAGCGAACTCCACCTGGTCTTCGAGAATCCAACAGGACAAGCGACAGGCGTGCGGCGCGTCGAGCTTGATGGTCAGCTTCTCCCCGACGGTCTGGTGCCCTTGATAGACGACGGCGCCCGTCGCGAGCTGCGGGTCGTCATGGGCTGCCATGAGCGATGACGCTCCTCTAGAGGCGAGCTCGCCCAGCGACGATGAACGCTTCAGAACGTCCAGCGCAGGCTGGCCGCTCAGTGGTCGATCGTGCGATCGCGCTTCGGATCCACGAAGACCCGCTCGGGCGCGGCGCTGCGCGGGGCGCGCTTGATAGCGTCGTCAGGCAGCTTCTCAAGCCGCGTGTAGCGCGGGTGGTGCGAGTCCTTGTAAGGGTCGTTGTGCGCGGCGTTGTAGCAACAGATGAGCGACCAGCGCGGACGCTCGCTCAAGTTGGGTCCCGAGGCGTGCAGCAGGTTGGCGTGAAACAAAATGGCGCTACCAGGCGCTAGCTCGACGTGCACGAGTTCGAACCGCTCAAGCGCTACCGCAACGCGTTCGGGGTCCGCTCCCGTCTGCTTGCCCGCTCGACCATGCTCGATGCGACCAACCAGGTGCGAGCCGCGCAAGACTTGCAGGCAGCCATTCTCACGCGTCGCGGGATCGAGCGCGACCATACAGCTTGCCATGTCCGGCAACAGACAGCCGTTCTGGTACCAGTAGCCGTAGTCTTGATGCCACTCCCAGGCGCCCCCGACGCGCGGCTCCTTCAGCATGAGCTTGCTGTGATAGTGGTACACCTCTCCGCCCAACAGCTGCTCCATGGAGTCCACGACGCGGCGACAGCGCGAAAGCGCGCCAAAGATGTCGTCGCTCGGGTGGTTCCACGAAGCGAGTCGCGTTTGGCGTCCACTGGCGTCCTCGACGCCGTAGGCATTAGCGATAAGCGAGTCGTCCTCTCGAGCCGCGCTCATCAACAGATCCGTCTCCTCATCGTCGAGAAACTTTTCAATCAGCAGGAAGCCGTCCGCACGAAAACGAGCAAGTTGCGCTTCACTAAGCGGGCCTGGCGTCGGCCTGTCCGTGCTGTGCATGTTTTGAGGGTACTCCATTATTTCGACTCGGCTTCCCGCCCTGGGCCGAGTGTCATCCTGAATGCTAAGGTCGTAGGCAGCGCTTGCCGCGACGGTCGGTCCCTGGCAATGAGCGAGCTATGTCC
>JANNWK010000409.1:0-16613 GCA_031408355.1 Myxococcales bacterium | reverse complement strand
CGGCTGCGGGCGAACCGGCTGCGGGCGAACCGGCTGCGGGCGAACCGGGCGCGGGCGAACCGGGCAAGTCGCGGCCGGGGCGATACATTCCGGCGGCGGCGAGGCGAAGCGTGTTCGAGCGTGATGGCGCGCGCTGTACGTTTATTGACGGTGCGGGCGCGCGTTGTCGCGAGACGCACCAGCTAGAGCTGCACCACCTGGAAGCATTTGGACAGGGCGGGACGCACGCGGCGGCGAACTTGACGCTGCGTTGCCGCTCGCACAATGGGCTCGCCGCCGAACAGGATTTCGGCCGAGGCCACGTGGAGCGCGCCAGGCAGTCGCGCGGGCACGAAGCGTTCGCGGCACAGACAGACAGCGGGTGAGAGCAGGTCGCGCCCTGACGCCGTCGCGCCCTGACGCCGTCGCGAGCTGACGCCGTCGCGAGCTGACGCCGTCGCGAGCTGACGCCGTCGCGAGCTGACGCCGTAAGGCCAGCTAGCCCGCGTCCTTCCAAACTTCGTCCGCCAGCTCGCCCAGCAGGGTAGCGCCGTGCGCTGCCAGTTCAAACAAGCCAACAGGTGGCAGAGCGAGAGCGCCCCCCAGCGCTGATCGCGCAATCGACCGAGCGGATCGCGGCGGTCGGTCGGGTCCTTCAGTCAAGTCCGTAGGTGCAGCGCACATACGCGCCGAGCGCGCTGAGTTCTTCAGCAGAGAGCGCCGCGTCATAGATGAGGAGCTCCGCCAGATCGCCTGCCCAAAAACTGCTGGCGGGCTCGAAGCGGCCTCGTCCAATGTGCGCCGTAGCTTCGGCGTTATGGACGACCACCGGCCAATCCGGTCGCGCGTCGCCGCCGTAGCGCTGTTGCGCGCTGGTCTCGAGCCTTTCGACGATGTCATCGCGATAATCCAGGCGACCGCTCGGCGTCACGCCGTTCAGGTAGAAGCGTCGCGAAGCGCCCGCCATCACGGCAGCGCCCCAGACGAAGGCGTCTTGCGGTGGCTGAGTGAGCACGAAGGGCGTCTTGTAGTGGTTGTATTCCTGGCCCGTCCCGAAGCGGAACGTGACCTCGCTCTGGCCGACAGCGTAAAAAATCCCGGTGGCGTCAAAATGACCCGCGGTCTCGGGCCAAGTGATCAGGTCCTGATCCGTGCCGCTACAATTGAGCTCGCGCCCCACGTCGGTGAGACCATCCTGATTGAAATCGCAATCGTTGTTGGGACTCCCGTTCTGGAGCGCCCAGGTCCGCGAAACCGACGCGATCGTCATCTGGTCCAGCCCATTCACGGGGAACGGCAGGTTCAAGTAGTCGTCGTCTCCGTCGAAGTGAACCACCGGCCTGCCGCCGAGGGCACCCGCCTGAACGGTAGGACGCCTGCCCTCGTCGGCCTGATTCGCCGCCGGGTTGTTCTGCCCGGACGTGTCCGCCCACGCACTCACCGCGTCCCCCTGCAGCGCGATACCCGCAGCCGCGCTCAACCGAACCTTGAGGCCCTTCATCGGCGGGTCGTCGGGGCACGTCTGATTGGAGGGGCCCGCGGCCCCCGCGATCCCTGCGATCCCCGCAGCACCACCCGGCGAGCCACCCGCAGCCTTCAGTCCGCCGGACGCGAGCCCGAGCCCGCCGGAGCCGGCACCTGGGTCGACTGTTTGACCGCGAACTCCACCAGCGGAAGCCGCAGCCTCCTCCACCTCCGAGCTACCGCAGGCATTAAGCAGAAGTAGCGCCGCCAGAGCCCGCAAGTTAGGCGTCCTGCCGCAGCTCGGCAGCCTGATAGACCTGTTCAGGGACGGGTTGATGCGCAGGCCTCTCGTCGCGCGGAAGGCGCGCTTCGATCTTCGACCAGAGGTGGGCGCGTTCCTCGGCAGCGAGCGGCGGCGGTTGGGCGAAGACCCCGCGGCAGGATAGCGGCCCCAAGCAACGAGCCACATCGAACGGCTTCATACCGAAATGATGGGACCGCCCCCCTGATTTGATCGCGCTATTTCAGCGCGTCGAAACCGCTATTTCAGCGCGTCGCAACAGCTGCGCTAAGGCGGGACGACGAGCGCGTCGAAACCGCTCAGATTCCGGAAACTTGTGGCCGAGCGCGCAACATAGCCACCATCCTCGGCCGAGCTGGCGGCGACACCGAGATAGACGCTGGGTCCGAGGTCGTTGTCGAACGAGGCCAGTGAAGGGGCAAGCCAGGTCTGGCCGTCTTCGCTGGCAAAGGCGAAAACGCGCGGGCCCTCCCGACGCAGGCGCACCCAAATGTTTGGCAGCTGCCTGTCGAAGATCGCATCCGTTTGGTTCAGGTACCCGTAGTCGAAGCCAGCGACACCCAGGTATCCGCCCTGCACGCTTCGGAAGTCGAACTGGAAGGCGTCGGGAAAATAGCCGGTGCTCGGCTGGACCGCCCAGATGGCGATGTACCTGGCCGCAGGCTCGAGCCCTTCACGCATCATGAGCCCGGCCTTCACCGGGTGCGCTCGTTCATCCTGCGCCAGGCCGAAGTTATCCATCGAGGCTATCTGAACGGCCACGTCAAAGTCCCCCTCGACCTGCAGGTAAACGAAGCGGCCTTGATCTTCTCCGCAGGCGTGACCGATTTGGCTGCCATAGGCGATGAGGTCGTAGCTTTGCAGATCCTCGACGGTCAAGGTCTCCCCGGGCACGTCGGGGGTCCCTCCGTCGCAGGTACCGCGGAGATCCAGACTGGTCAGAGTCTCGGTGACGGCGTCAGTCCCGCCGCCGAAGTAGATGTCCGTGCCGCAGCCAACGAGCCACAGCGCCGCTACGCCGACGGCGGCGTTGAGGTACGGGTTCAACGTTCGGCAACGGCGCGGGCGCGCGCCGCGAAAGCGCCCCCGGGATAGCTGGCGAGCAGCCGCTTGGCCGCGGCGCGCGCCTCCGCTCGGCGACCGGCTTGCTCCAGATTCGAAACTTTCATCCACAGGGCTTGCTCGCGCAGAGCGCCTCGGGGGTGCTCGGCCAGGTAGCGATCCAGCACCGAACTGTCGCCGCGCGCAAGGGCATGTCGAGCCGCATCCAGCGCGGTGATCTCGGCCTGCAGCGACGGCTGCGCAGAAACGCGCGCAGCGGCAGCCGGCGCAGGCTTTGCGGGCGCTTCGACGCTCGGGTCCGGGGCCTGCACTGTGATCGCCGGGGCCGGCAGCGGGGGCGCGCTTTGCCTGGCCGGAGCGGCGGCCCGCACCACCGCCGGAGCGGCCGGCACGTCCGGCGTCTGCCATCGTGCGACTCCTCCGGCCAGGAGCGCCGTCGGGACGCCGGCCAAAGCCACCCACTTGAGGACAGCCCAGGCTCCCAGCTTGCTTGTGGCGTTGGCACCGCTCGAGACGAGGCCTGCTGAGGCGCCGACACCCAAGGCCACGACCGCCGCGGAGAGCGCCGCGCTTCGAGCCCGGGCTCGCCCCTCCGGACTCGGCATGTCGTCGCTCGCCGACCCGATGAGCAGACGCGCCAACTCGTCGCCATCAGCGAGACGCCCCGGATCGCTCATTTGGCCCTCGCTGGCCACAGGCGCGCGACCTTGTGCGCGAAGGTTTCTCGGGCGCGTCGCAAGCGAGACGCCACTGTCCCAGCCGGTACACCTTCCAAGGTTGCGATCTCTGCCATAGTCAAACCCTCGATCTCGTACAGCACGAACACGCTTCGCTCCTCGAGCCCCATACTAGCCAGGATCTCGTCCAGCCGCTGTCGGGCGCGTTTTCGGTCGAGCAGTTCCTCGGGGTTCGGTTCGTCGGAAGGCGCTTGTTCGTCGAGCTCCCGGGCGGGTCCTCCGCGGCGCTTCTCCGCATCCCGAGCGTCGGAGGCCACGCGAATCGCCACCCCGTGCAAGAAGGATTGCTCGCGCCCCGCCTGGATGTCTGAGGCCTTACGGGCAGCAATGATGAAAACTTGTTGTGCGGCATCGTCCACCAACAGGGAGGGCACGCCCAAGCGGCGCAGCAGCCTCCAAACGAAATCGTAATAGGTGTCGAAGAGCTGCGCGACGTAGTCGGGAGTCCTCGCGGGCGAAACACCGCCAGCTGGCTGCTGCATCGACTCCGGAGCTGCCCTGGCCGCCGCGCTGCGCATGTCGTCTGTCGAGGTCATGGGAGCGCCGACTGGAATTGATCACTCAAAACGTAATCCAGCGACCAGCGCCGCTTCCAAGGTCAGGATCGGAACTTGAAACGCCTGCGTATCTGGCTGAAACCAATAGCGATCTCGGAACAAGGGCAGGCGAGCGGCCAACAATGGTTCCACAAAGAAGCCACCCCAGGCCGCCGAGAAGCGCAGCACAAGGCCCGGTGCGACCCACGGCCGCACCGAGATCTCACCGGTCGTGGCGGCAGCGCGGAGCACCCCCACTTCAAGCGAGCCGCAGGGCAGCAGCGCGGAGGTAGGGCCGGTGCGAAGCTGCAGCGGGCAGAGATCCGCGGCAACGCCCAGCCAGGTGAAACCCAGGCGCAGCGGCGGAGGTCCGGCGTTGGAAATGTCATCGGCAAAGGTCACGTTCGCGGCAACGCGAAAGCCGATACCCGCCTCGCCGGGAGCGGGCGAGCGGCCCAGCATCAGACCCGCCGCGAGTCCCGCGCGTGGGGAGTAGCCAAAACGCTCTCCCAAGGCCGCGCCGAGCAACCAGCGACTGCCACTGCGCAGGCTCGCGGCGCCCTGCTCCGTCACCGGTTCCGCCTGAGGCGCCGGTACAGCGCGGGCCTCGGCATCCCTCGGGGGAGGCGCTGAAGCCGAGGGCGCGGCGACTTCCGATTCAGCCGTGAGCGCCGCAGCGATCGACAGGCCGGCCACCACTTCGTCGCACGTCGTGGCAGAAAGCTCGCTCTTGGTGGTGACACCCCGGCGAGAAACCTCGAGCCTCCCCCGGTAGCCGTTCCCCTGCTGCCAAAGCCAAACCACAAAGCGTGTGGCCGAAGGAGCGGCGTCGCGCGCCGCTCCCGCGGCCGCGGGCGTGACCTCGTAGCGGTCCGTGCGCGCCTGAACTTGAGCGCGAAACGTGAACTCGCCAGGGCAACCCGCAGCGCCATGGTACTCGGAGGTAGCGGGCGCGGCAGCGGCGACGGCAGCTAGCGCGAACACCGCGCCAGAAGCGCGCGCCGAGCGAAGCCTACGCATGCTTCCCACTTACCAGGCGGGCGCGCCCAAGGGAATGTTTGGCTAGGGCCGGGGCGCCCGTGTCAGCGCGAAAAACTTTTCGTGATCAGTCTTCGCGCCCCGGCCCATCACAGACTGAGTCGCCACTTCGCGCGGCGCAGGAGTGAGCATGCGACTAGCCGAAACTGCCCTAAACCTGATCGTGCTGGTCTCCGCCGCAGCCGCCTGCACCGGAGAAGTGTCGAGCCTTCCGGGCGAGTCACGTCTGGGGGGCCCAGCCTCCGCCACCGGTGGCGTGAGCGCCGGCGTGGGCAATCCCCCCGTCGTACCGGCCGCGGACGCCAAGGTGTCCGAGGGGGCCGGGCTCATGCCGCTGCGCCGCTTGGGAGTCGCTGAATACGCCAACACCGTGGCGACGCTCTTGGGTACCGGAGTCACCACTTCCGTCGCGCTGCCGGCCGATCCCCAGGGCACCTCGACGTACCCCTTCCCGACCTTGGTGGGTGCGGTCGAGCGCAATAGCTTCGAGCAGGCAGCCGAAGAGATCGCCACCAACGTGGCCCCGCAGCTTGAAACGCTGGCTCCTTGCGCTGGTGGAGACGAACGGGTTTGCGCGCAGCAGTTCATCACGAGCTTCGGCAAGCGCGCCTTCCGCCGCCCGCTCGTTGAAGCGGAGGTGACCCGACTCCTCGGATTGTACGACACCGTACGCGCCGCGCCGATTTCAGCGACCTACGCCGAAGCCGCCCGGACTCTGCTGAGTGCGATCCTACAGTCCCCCCAATTCCTGTACCACTGGGAGCTCGGCTCCACAGCGCCCATCGCCGAAGCCGGCCTGCTCCGACTCAATGCCTACGAAATGGCCTCGCGCCTCTCGTACTTTCTGTGGGGCAGCATGCCCGACGCCGAGCTGCTGGCCGCAGCAGACTCAGGTCAGCTCGACACCGAAGCCGGCGGAGACGCCCAGGTGCGACGGATGCTGCCCTCGGCCAACACCTCGCGCCTGGTCACCGGCATGGTGGGGTGGTGGATCCGCACGGATAAGCTGGCGAGCCTGCAGAAGCAGCCCAGCATCATGACCGTCACGCCCGAGCTCAAGACGGCTCTGCGCAATGAGTTTGAGGCGTTCACGGCCGATACCCTGCTCAAGCGTGGCTCGTACCTGGAGCTGCTCACCTCGCCCAACAGTTTTGTCAGCGCGCCAACGGCGTCGCTATACGGGCTGAAGGGCAACTTCGGGGAGAGCTCAGTCCCAGCGGCACTTCCAAACGGGCGAGTGGGCCTGTTTTCGCAAGCCGCATTTCTGTCACTCGAAGCCTTGCCGCAAGAAGGGTCACCGGTCCGGCGCGGCAAGATGGTGGCCACCCGCTTGCTGTGCCGCAACATCGCGCCGCCCCCTGCGGGCCTCGATACCACGCCGCCCAGCGTCTCCCCTGATGTGCAGACCCGCGAGGCCTACGCGCAACATTCGGTCATGCCGGCCTGTGCTGGCTGCCACGCGCAGATGGATCCCATCGGTTTTGCCTTCGAACACTTCGACGCGGTCGGTCGCTACCGCGACATGGAAGCGGGCAAGCCCATCGACGCGACCGGGAGCATCGCCGACTTGGATGGCAAAGAGGTCTCGTTCAATGGCGTCGCTGGCTTGATGGAGGCCATCGCCAACAGTGAAGAGGGCCAGCGCTGTTTCGTGCAGCAAATGGCGCAATACGGGCTAAATCGGAGCCTCGGCGAGTTCGATGTTGCCCCCCAAGAGGAATCGTTCGCGGCGTTCAAAGCCGCCTCGCTCGACCCGCGGCAACTCATCCCGGCGCTCGCCGCAAGCAAGAGCTTTCGTTATCGCGTCCCTGCCCCAGGAGAGAAAATTCAATGAGTCGCTTCGTCAGTCGCCGCAACTTTCTGGCCGGCCTCGGTGTCGGCGGCGCCTTTCTGCCGCTGCTCGGCTCCGAGTTGGCCCAAGCTCAAAGCAACGTCCCCAAGCGCGTGCTGGTCGTCACTTGGACCAACGGCATGCGCATGGATTCGTGGCGCCCAAGCGGGGGCGAGACAGACTTCACGCTGGGGCCGGTCCTTTCGCCCTTCAACCCACTGAAGAGCCAGCTCACGGTGATCGAGGGGCTCGGACAACGCGTGCAGTACGAGGCTAATCCTGGCGCATCGGGCTGGAAACACAGCGAATGGTACGGCGGGCACGACAGCTTCCCGGCGGTCCTGACGGGTCATCCACTCTCAGAGTATGGAGACTTCTTGGGGGTCTCTGGCGGCGACTCCATCGACCAATACATCGCCAAGGAGCTCGGCAAGACCGTTTCGCTGCCTTTCGAATCGCTGGTCGTGGGTCCTTGGTCGAGTGGCGGCTACTACGGAGCCACCTCCTACCGCGGCAAGAGCACTGGCATCACTCCCGAGTCTGATCCCTTCAACCTGTTCAAGACGCTATTTGCGGGGCGCAACCTACCCGAGGGAGAGTTCGACAAGGCGCGCGCTACGCGCAAGAGCGTGCTCGACTACCTGGGCGGCTCGCTGGAAACCTTCGGCTCAAGAATGGGCACGGAGGACAAGGCCAAGATTGACTCACACCTTGAAGCGGTCCGCGCGATCGAGAAGCAGCTAGCGGGCGGCGACCTCAGCCTCAGCTGCACCGCGCCCACTCTACCCGCGCCATTCAGCACGAACGGGGAAGACTCCGCCAACTATCCCAAGGCGCTGACGGCCTTTTCCGACCTCATCGTCGCGGCCTTCCGCTGTGACCTCACGCGCGTGGCGAGTCTCACCTTGAGCGATGCGGGAGGAGACAACCTGGTTTTCTCGTGGCTAGGCCAAGAGTTCACCGGCGCTGGCGATGAGTACCCGATTCGGCAGTACCACGACATCACCCACCGGGCGGAGATGAGTCCCGACCACCAGCGCCGCAAGGACATGGTCGAGGCGTACTTCCATGGAGAAATCGCCAAGATCGCCCAGCAGCTGGCTGATACCCCGGAAGGCACGGGGACCATGCTGGACAACACGCTCATCGTCATCACCAACTCCATGGGTGTCAATCACGAGTCCCGCCAGGTGCCCTTCACGTTGGTGGGAAACCTGGACGGCTACTTCAAGACGGGTCGCTCGTTAAAGTATGGCGGTGCCAGCGGGCTCGGCGTGGCTCACAACCAACTGTTCGTCGCTGTCGCCAACGCGATGGGCGTTAACGGCTCCGGGTTCGGCCAAGCGGAGTACAACACCGAGCTGCCGGGCTTGAAGGCCTAGCCCAAGCGCGTCGCCCCGCGACGGCGCTAGCTAC
Source organism: Myxococcales bacterium (assembly GCA_031408355.1). Lineage (GTDB taxonomy): Bacteria > Myxococcota_A > Polyangia > Polyangiales > Polyangiaceae > PMG-095. The sequence goes on along the minus strand of JANNWK010000409.1, from coordinate 8,249 downwards.
AGCCGTTTTCCGAACGCCTAGTCAGTTCGAACCGCAGAGGAAGACGAGCCCCAGGTCGTCGGAGGCTCCGCACTGGTCGTTGGTGCAGTTGTCGGAGGTGCATTCGGTGTTGGTCGAGCAGGCTGCGCCTTTGGCTTGTCGCGCCGCGCAAGTGTTCTTGCTCGGGTCGCAATAGGCGCTTTCCTGGCACTCGTCCTCGTCTTGACACGCGGCTCCCAGCGCGAGCCGGTCCTTGCACAGGCCTTGCGCGAAGTCGCAGTAGGCTGACGGAGTGCACGAGTACAGGCCGCCCGTGCAGGCCTCGCCCACTCCGCCGAGCGCCCGGCAAGCGCTGGTCTGGTTGTCGCAGGTGAGCCCGTCGGCGATGTTGCAGAGATAGCCCTTGAGCGGAATGCCGACGTCGCTCCCGGATGAGAAGGTGATGCTACCGTCCACGGTGCCGACGCACGGCGTACTGCCGTTGGTTCCGGCCAAGCGCACTTGGCAGCGCCGAACGGTGGCGTTGTCCACGAAGTCGCTCACGCAGTCGACATCCCCTTCGGACGAAGGCGCGCAGTCGTTGTCGTCCTCGCAGGCTGCGCCGGGCTGCGCCGTGCCTCCCGCTTCGAACACCTGGCTGCAACTGGGCGTGCTGCGCGAGACAAAGTCGCACTTGGCGGCGCCCAGCGCTTGGATCTCGTCCAGGCAGGCGCTGGCCGCGGCTTCGTCGTAGCCCGAAGCCGGAGCGAAGGCGCCCTAGAACGCGCGGCACTGGGCACCGTCCGACGGGCGGTCCGCCGCCTCACAACAGTCCGCGAACTCCGCGCACAGCTGGGAGATGAACTGGTCCTGGGTCCCCGCGCCAGAATCGCTCTCCCCGCAGCCAACGGCGGCAAGCACCAACCCGAAAACGCCCGCTGTGATCGCTGCCTTCATGCCCATTTCCTCAAGCAATCCAAAGCCAAGCCCCAAGAAATAGCCCGCGGCGACCCGCCGTGTCCAGCAGCGCCGGCTCCTTGGCTGGTTTCTGACGCTGAAAGGAATGAGTGTTTCGCAGCACTAACACCAATATGGGAGCCGTATCGTCTTTTGGGAGGTGTGGTCGATGAGCCGGTTTCGCCTCAATCGCAGAACGGTGCTGAGGGGCGCGGGCAGCGTGGCCATTGCGTTGCCTTGGCTCGAAATCATGGCACCCGAACAGGCGGCGCACGCCCGCGCGCTGCCCGCCCGGAAGTTCGTGGCGGTGTTCACGCCGGGCGGCAGCGTGCTTGAGGACTGGCGTCCGACGGGCAGCGAAGCTTCGTTCGAACTTGGCCCGATCTTGAAGCCGCTCGAAGCGGTGAGGGACAAGCTGCTGATCTTGTCCGGGGTGGACATGCCGTCAAAGCGCGGTGAGCAAAACCAGGCAGGGCTCATCGCCTGGCTCACCGCCACGGCTCAAAGCGACGTGTCGCAGTTTGCCACCGGACCGTCGATCGACCAGGTGCTCGCCAAGAGCCTGTCGCAGGGCCAGCGGATTACCAGCCTCGAAGTGGCAGTACGCTGGGGCACCGGCAAGGCACGCGGCCTCGTGTCGCCCATCGACATCGCGAACTTCGCCGATGACCCGACCTTCACGCCCGTTGCGCCTCGGCTAGACCCAGTGAAAATCTGGCAGGAGCTGTTCGGGGAGCTGCCCGCGCCAGACCCCTGGGACAAGTCGATCCTGGACGCGGTGACGCAGCGCTTTCATTCCTTGGAGCAGCGCCTCGGCACGGCAGATCGCGCCCGGCTCGACGCCCACCTCACGCGGCTCCGCGAGCTGGAACTGCGGCTCGCCACGGGCCCTGCGGGCTGCGCGCCACCGCCGCTCGTCGACACCTCGGACTACAACCCGAACTCGGGGCTAAACTCGTCCGACGTCGGAGACATCCTGGATCTGCCGACGGACAATGCGATCCCCAAGGTGGGCAAACTGATGACCGACATGTTGGTCATGGCGCTCGCCTGCGATCTCACGTCAGTCGGGACGCTGCAATGGAGTGACACCGAGGCAAAACATACGTTCCCCTGGCTCGGTCTCAAGGAGCACCTCCATTTCTATATGAACGACGGCGGGTACCATCCCATCGAGCTCACCAAGATTTTCACGTGGTATTCCGAGCAGCACGCCTACCTGATCGAGCAACTGGCGGCTATCCCGGCAGCTAGTGGCTCCCTGCTGGACGAGACCCTCCTCTTCTTCGGATCGCAGCTGCAAAACCCCGCAACGCACACCAATACCGACATGCCGTTTCTATTGGCCGGCGGAGGGGGTGGCCTGCGAACCAATCGCTGGCTGACCTACGACCACGCGTCGCACAACGATCTACTGGTTGCGCTCTTCAACCTGTGCGGCGACAACCGCCAGACCTTCGGCACTCCGAATTACTGCACGGGCCCGCTCGGAGGTCTCACGTGAAGCGCTACACTCCGACAGTCGCAGGCTGCGTGTTTGCCTTGGTCGGCTGGGGCTCTGCGGGTTGCGGGCGCGTCACGGACGATAGAACCTCAGGCGCGGCGGGCGCCGGCAACAGCTCGGGCGGGGGCACCGGGTCGACCGCCCCCATCACCCCGACGGAAGCCGCCTGCGCGACGCCCCGCGTAGCCCCCACGCCCCTCCGTCGACTCAACAACTTCGAGCTAGAGCAGACGGTGAGGGACCTCCTCGGCGACGTCCCCGCTGCCAGCTTGCTGTCGACCCTACCCGCGCTACCCGAAGACCCCTTCGGTCACCCCAGGTTGGATTCGGAGGCCAGCGACGGCTGGATTGAGACCCAACATCGGCGGGCGCACGCCCTGGCTCTCGGGGTGAGTCGGGATCCAAAGTCAGTCCAGGCCCTGACCGGCTGCCCCCCGCAAGCGCTCGACGAAGCCTGCCGCGATGGGTTTCTGGAGCAATTCCTGACGCGCGCCTACCGCCGCCCCGTCTCGCCCGAGGAGCATACGGAGATGACGAGCGCCTTCGACGAGGGGCAGCGGCTTGGCGGCGATTTCGCCAGCGGGCTGCGGGCGGTGTTGGAGGTCGTGCTGCAGACGCCCGACTTTCTTTACGTGCTCGAGCTGGGGGACGAGCGGGCTAAGGGCACGGGCGAGCCCATTGCTTTGACGTCCTACGAGGCCGCAACGCGCCTGTCGTACTTCCTGATCGGTTCGGCGCCCGACGCTGAGCTGCAGAAAGCCGCCGCGGCGGACGAACTGCGCGACGCGTCCGGGATCGAAGCGCAGGCGCGGCGGCTGCTAGCCACACCGGGCGCTCGTAAGCTCGTGCGTTCTGTCTACTCTCAACGGCTGGGGCTGGGTCGAGTGGCGTTCGAGCCAAACCGCGAGCAGCCGAACTACACGGAGGAAATCTCCGGGCTCATGCTCAGCGAGACAGAGCACTTCCTCGATGACGTCACCTTCGAGGGCGAAGGCAGCTTTCGCGGGCTGCTGACCGAACCGTCCACCTGGATGAACGGTCCGCTCGCCGCCTTCTATGGCGTGGCCGGCGTTTCAGGCGAGGCCTTCCGGAAGGTGCAGCTCGACCCGACGCGCCGCGCCGGCATCCTGACCCAGCCGAGCTTCCTGCGGGCCTCGCCGAGGCTCATCGGGCGAGGGCTTAGCGTGTTGAACGATTTCCTATGCGTCGAGCTACCGGTGCCGCCTCCGGACGTTCCAGTGCTGCCCCCCATGGAGCTAGGACCCGACGCCACGACTCGAGAGCGCATGGAGGCCTTCACGGCGGCCCCTGAGTGTCTCAGCTGCCATCTTGATCTGAACCCATTGGGCTTCGCGTTCGAGCACTACGACACGCTGGGGCTCTGGCGTGACACCGAAAACGGCAGCCCCATCGACTCGAGCGGCGAGCTGAGCCAGACCGATGCCCAGGGGCCATTCAACGACGCTATCGAACTTGCCCAGCGCATCGCGGAAAGCGAAGACGCGAAAGACTGTTTCATCGGCCAATGGCTTGCCTTCGCCTACGCCCGCAACGAAGCGCCCGAAGACGCCTGCGCGCGCCAAGAACTGGCCAAAGCCTTCGCAGCCAGCGACGGCAACGTCGTCGAGCTGCTCGTCGGCCTCGCCCGAACCGACGCCTTCCGATATCGCAGCGCGCAGCCAGGCTCGGACAAGTAGCGGCTCATTTCGATTCCAGAGCGAAAATACCAACAGTGTCAGTAGCTTCGCGGCTCCGCCCCCCACGAAGCTGCCGCGGGCGTAGGCTTCTGCGAAAGAAGCTTGAGCCGCTTTGAGCCGGTCAGACACTCCACCCCAAGCTGCAAACCGCCAGGAATATGGACGCGCGCGTGGGCATGACCCATCGCGCTAGCCACGTCGACGAGCCGGTGGACCTTGCGGTCCTCGTGGCGGCTCTGAGCGCCGGCGAGCGCTGGGCGCCAGCCGCGCTATTCGACCGCTACGGCCGCTACGTGCGGGCGATTATCTTGCACGTGCTCGGTCCGCGCCCGGACGTGAGCGACGTGCTTCACGATGTCTTTGTCACGGCGTTCGAAGACATTCATGGTTTGAGGGATCCACAGGCGCTCAAGGGGTGGCTCGCTGGCATCGCGGTCTTCAAGTCAAAGAACTACCTGAGGAGCCGGCGCCGGTTCGGTTTGCTGTTTACGGCGCCCGACGCGCGAGTTGCGCGGCCATCGATCCCGGCCACGCCCGACGTGTCGGCAGCGCTCCGCACGGCCTACGAAGTCCTCGACGAGCTCGCTATCGAGGAACGCATCCCGTTTGTCCTGCGCGCAGTGCAGGGATTTAGTCTCGACGAGGTCGCAGAAGCGTGCGGTGTGTCACTGGCTACGGCGAAGCGACGCGTGGCCAGCGCGCGCGCGAAGTTCATCGCGCTTTCGAGTAAGCGACCCTTACTTCGAGAGTGGTTAGGGGAAAATATTCATGACCCATGACAGAGACGGCTCCTACCCGAACCCACAAGGCTGGCCAGCAGCCGGACGCTGGAGCCATGAGCTCGAGGACTTCAGCGACGGTCAGCGGCAGCTCGAGAAGGCCAGAGCGCGCTTGCTCAATCCCCGTGCACCTGGTGCGCGTCGCTCGGTCTGGAAGCTACGGCCTCTCGTGCTGTGGGCCTTGGGGCTCGCTCCACTGGTTGCCGCGGCGGCTTTCCTGGTCAGGAGCGTCGACCCAGCGGCGCCACCGAGCTTCACGGTGCAAGCCGGGGCGAGCGGGCCCAGGCTGATAGGTAAGCTTGGCAGCGCCTTCTCGTCGCACGCGGCGCAGCCGAGTGTTCTGTCGTTCTGGGAGGGTAGCGAGGTTCGCCTTCTGCCAGGCGCGAAGGCCCGGGTGGCCGAGCTGGGCGCGCACGGCGCCAAGCTTGCGCTGCTCGATGGTGAAATCGAGGTACGCATCACGGCCTCGCCCGCCAGCACTTGGGCGGTAGAGGTCGACTCGTTCCAGGTGCTGGTGCTGGGGACGCACTTCTTCGTTTCGAAGCTTGCAGCGGGCCCGGGGCTTCGGATCCGGCTCGTCGAAGGCAGCGTCGCCGTCTCCGGTCCGTGTCTGAGCGCGCCGGTCCGAGTGAGCGCCGGGGAACAACGCTTGCTCCGTTGCGAGCGCACCGCCGAGGTCGCCGCGCCTGCGTCAACTAGCGCGACCGGGAGCCCGGCCGTGGCGGCCCCTTCTGGCGCGCCGAGCGGCCCCGCACTGGAACGGCTCGCGCGCGAAGCCACTGCGCCGAAAGCGCCCTCCGCGCTACGTCAGGAAGTGGAGCTGATGGAAAGCATCCGCGCTGCCTTGAGCGTCGATCCGGCCCGAGCGCTCGCTCTGATTCGTGAAGCCGGCCAGCGCTTCCCCGGAGGATCACTGAGCGAGGAACGCCAAGCGTTCGAGGCGCTCGCGCTCGATCGCCTCGGTCGCGCCACGGAGGCCAAAGCCTTGGCGGAGCGCTTCCTCCGGCGCTATCCGAACGGCTCGTTCAGCGCTAGAATGAAGGGGATTGTTTCCAAGGCAAGTCACTGACTTCTCTGACCGTGTCGGCAGCCTGACGCTGCTGGTCGGTCTTACCGTGGGGGCTTGCCAGGATCACATCGTCGTCGGCCATACGGGAACAAGCCGGCTGGGCGTTGGCGGGGTTGGTGGCGCTGGTGGCACTGGCGGCACTGGCGGCACTGACGGTCTTGGCGTTGGCGGCGCTCCTGAACCGGCCATGCCGCCTGGCGAGCCCGGGCTCGTCGGCGAATATTGGAACAACCTGGATTTTTCAGGAGCCCCGGCCTTCACCCGGGTCGACCCCAACACAGAGTTCCTCTGGTCTGACTCGCCAGCGCCCGGGGTGTCCAGCCAGTTCTCGGCGCGCTGGCAGGGCTGGCTGTTGCCGCCCACGGCAGACACCTACCGACTCAGCCTCGAGTCGGACGACGGTTCTCGACTCTGGCTCGACGGTGAGCTCCTGATCGATCAGTGGCAAGGCGCACCGAACTTCACCGAGCTGGAGGTGCAGCTCGACCCGAGTCAACCGCCAGAACTGCGCCTTGAGCTGTACAGTCTCGGCGGCTCAGCGTCGCTGATACTGCGGTGGCAGAGCTCGAGCTTGCCGCTTCAAACGGTGACGGGCGACCACCTGAGCGTGCCTTGACTCAACCGCGCTCGCTCCGAGGGTCGCCACGCGCGCCGGGCCGTGCGCTGGCTGCCTTGGCTGTCTTCACGTGCCTGATGAGCGCCGGCGAAGCGGCAGAAGCAGCCTCTGGAGTCCTTGAATTGAAGGCAGAAGGTCCTTGCTTGTCGGAAGCGGCGCTCGAAGAGCGGCTGCTTCGCAGCACCAAGAATCCGCTACATCCTTCGCTCCGCGTGAGCGTCGAGGGGCGCGCGCCGGGCGCTCTGTCGTTCTCTATCTGGCGGGCTGACGAGCTTGTTGCGCTGCGCTCCTTCTCCGCCAACACGGGCAATTGCGAAGATCTCCTCGACGCCTTGGCCTTAGCCATCGCGTTTGGGCTCGACGCCCTCTATGCGCCGCCCGAAGCAGCAAACGCTTTGCCGGTCGCACCAAAAGCAAAAGTAACCTCGAGCCTGCCACCGAAGCGCGACGAGCCGCGACGACCAGCGCGTCTGCTGGGAGGCGGCTTGCTGATCAGCGGCCTCGGCACCACGGTCGCCGGAGGCGCCAGCTTTGGACTGGCTTGGAATTTCGAGGCACCCGCTACCCTGCTACTGAGTACCGCTGCCACTTGGCCCACGAGCGCTGCGCTCGGCGCGGGGTCGGTCGCGAGCCAGCTTGCCTCCGGTGGTTTCCGTTTCTGCTACCGCGCACCCGGCGGCTCGTTCACCGCCCTGGCCTGTGCCGGAGCCGAAGCGGGCGCGCTATTTGCCCAGGGACAGGGCTTCGTGACCAACAGCAGCGGCATCGGAGCCTGGGCAGCAGCGGGCCTGGGCCCGGCGCTCGCCTACGAAACACCCAGCGGGCTGGGCGTGCTGGCTTCGATAGACGCGCTGCTACCCCTGGCTCGGCCCCACTTCGACGTGCAGAGCCCCGAGCGGGACACCGTCGCCTCGACTCGACCCAGCCCGTTCGTGTGGCGTCTGGGACTGAGCGCGAGCTACGCGATCTTTTGAGCGCGAAGCGCGTTCAATCCTCGACTTGAAACCTGCAGCGGTAGGTGATGAACGTGGCCGTTGCCTCCCCGCTCCTGCCGAGCGGCGCGCTCCAGCGACTCTCGAGCAAGGTCTTTCGACAGGCCACGCCAAAGCCCTCTGCCGTCTCGAAGGTGATCCGCGCGTTCGAGACGCGCCCGCTCGCCTCGATCAAGGCGCGTACCGTGGCTTCGCCGGACTGACCTTGCCTGCGCGCGCGCTGTGGATAGTTGCGCTGAAGCGCGCTCTCCAACGCAGGCGGAGCCGGCCGTCTCGACAGCTGGGCCAGCGGCTGCGTCCGGGGCCGTGTCCTTTCCGCCGGGGCGGCGACGGCGGGCGCTGGACGAGCGGCAGCGGACAGACTCGCGCCGAACGCGCCCTCACGGACGCTGCCCGTGCCTTCGGGCGCCGTCCAACTCGCCTCGGAGCCGGCTAGCAGCGTCTGACCGCTCGGCTCCGGAGTTTCTGGCGACTCCGCGACGACAGCCGTAGGCGCAGGCACGGGCAACACGGCTCGCTGCGGCGCGCGCGCTTTCGGCGTCGGTTTGGGCTCGGGCGCCGGGGGACGTGGCTCTGGGGCCGCAGGCTGGGGCGCAGCGGGCGCAAGCGTCAGTTCCACGAACGCGGGCGGCCGGCGGGCTCCGCTGCTGCCGGCGGTGCCTAGCAGCGCCGCCGCG
>JANNWK010000408.1:0-6099 GCA_031408355.1 Myxococcales bacterium | reverse complement strand
CAAACACTCCGCAAGCCGTGGCCGCTTTCAGAGAGCCGCGCGGGCGCAGCCGCGTCGCGGCGCGCTTCACGGGTCGCCGACCTGGAGCACGGCAAGCAACACGCCTTCGACGTGGTTGTTGGTAGTGGCCGCGATGCGCTTCCCATCCTTCGAGAGCACCACGCGGTAGAAATGCGAGGTGGGAACTACAGGGTCCAGCGTCGCGCCGAGCGGCTCGTAGGTGAAGACCTGGCCAACGTCGATGGCCGTATCGTAGCCGCCATCCGGCTCCACCACGAACAGTGCGGGGTTCGGGCCCAGGCGCCCCGCGTGAACGATACGATCATCGTCCAGCACGAGCACGTCACGACCGCGGTCTTCGCTGCTGCTGAGCCCAACCAGCTCCTCGCTCTGGATCACGCGCGTACCCCGAATACCGAAGCTCTGGTCCACGGCGGTACCGCTCGACGTGAACCCAATTGAAATCAGGTCCTGAGCCGTGGCCGGCGCGTAGCCGTAGCTGGAGGTGCCGTTGGGCGCCGTGGCCAAGCCATAGCCTGTGGTGACGTAGCGCCCGTTCGATTGGCGCGCGATGGCGTAGCACTCGGCAACGCCGCCATCGTCCACGAACGGGTTGGAGCGCAGCACACCGCGATTGACGATGCCGAAACCGAAGCTCGTATCCAGTAAGCCCGCTGGGGTCAGGCGGATGGCCACGATGTAGTTACCGAAACCAGCTCCGAAATTGGCGTAGCCAGCGCTAACGATCGAGCCGTCGGCCTCGACCAGAACCCGCCGCGCATTGTCCGCAAAGGTCCCGCCGCTGTTGTAAGTGAAGACCTTGCCGGCGTTAAATTCGGGATCGACGGCGCCGGTCTCCGCCGAGACCCGCACGATGTACCGGTCCGGGTCGGTTCGCTGGGCGGCGGGCTCGCCCGAAAGCTGACCCTTGGGCGCCGTACCGAAGCCGGCCACGACGAGCTTCTGCTCGGCTGAGCTCTCGTCGAGCTCCAAGGCCCCGCCGGTATCGACCGGACCGCCCGTGCCCATCCAGCTGGCGTCGTCAACTGCCGGCTCCCAGCCGAAAACGAGGCGCTGCACTCCATTTAGACCAAAGCTGCCGACGAGCTCTCCGGCGGGCGTGATGCGCGCGAGCACGACGTCCATGCCCTTGCCATTCTCATCGCGCACGTTGGCCTGAACGACGAGGTCGCCATTGTCGAGCTCCACGATGCCTAGCGACTCTTCGTTGCCGTCGCTGACGACCACGGTATCCGCCATCACACGCGGTGCCAAATTGAGTTGGAGGAAGCCGCCGCTGCCGAAGGTCGTGTCCGGCGTGCCGTCGGCGTTGAAGCGCGCCACGATGGTCAAGCGGTCCACGGTGTTGTCGATACCGAGGTGGCCCGATGCGTAAAGCTGGCCTGCTTCGGTGAAGAACAAGCCGCGCAGATCGCTAGCCTGGTTGTAGATGTTGGTTGCCAGCTTGGTGATCGGCGTGTGACCGGCCTCACCCGCGCCGCCGCTCGGCCCGCCCGCGCCCGCAGTGCCGTCCGCCTCCATGCCACCCGCTCCGCCCTGAGCTGGCGCAATGTTTGGTCCCCCCCCTTCTCCAGCGCTGGCCATCATGCCGCCCTTCGAGCTGCCGCCACTGGCCGTTCCGCCGCCGCCCTTCCCCGTGCTGCCAGCGTTGGGCGCGCCGCCGTTACGCCCCTCGGCGGTAGCGCCGTCGTCGCCACACCCCACCGCTCCAGCGGTTCCCAAGATCGTCGCCAGAAGACCGCTAAATAGACCCGCGTTACGTGTCGCCATTCCGAGTCGCCTTCCATCTTTCGTCAAAGTGAGTGACCGCGCTGAACCAAGACGGAGCTTATCGAACTTGAAAGTCACTTTCAATATCAATTCGGCACACTGCGCGTTTTCCCGGAAAGGGCATGACTTTCGGGCTCGTGGGCCGGAGCGAGGCAGTGGCTTCCGGGGCCGGCCCCGAATCGCAAACAACCCGCGAGCTTAACGCGGCTCGCTGACCGTGCGCACGAGCAGCATTTTCAGGCCGGCGAGGTGTCCGCGCCCAGCCAAACGCTAGGCCCGGCTACGCCGCCGCCCGATCGACATCAGCCCAAGCGCGCAGGCGAACAGGAACGGCGCGGGCTCGCTGCGCCTGGAACTCAAACCGGTCGCACAAGCGCAGCCTGGGCCCGGCTCGCCGCCGCTCGGGTCGGCGCCTGCAACGAGGCCGTTCGCTCCCGCGTTGACGCTCGGAGCTGTCGCGACCCCGGCGCCGCCCGTCGCGAGCAGGCCGCCGCCACTGCCGGTTCCCACGCTACCGCCAGCACCGCCTAAGCCGGCTCCCATCGCGGAGGTCGTTCCGCCTGCACCGCCACTCACACCAAGGCCGCCCGAGCCGACGCCCACGACGGCGCCGTGTTCGTAGGCGCCCAGATCGGGGGCGCCAGCGACGAAGGGCAGGCCCACGCGGGTTCCCTGATCGACCAAGGGGCTATCGGGCGGCAGCTTCAAGAAGTCCAAGGCCGGGAGGCTGCCGTCCGGCTGTCGGGGACCGGTGTAGCCGGCGTCCGAGACGCTCACAAAAGTTGCGCTCGCCTCAGTGAGCCCTAAGTCCCAGGTGTTGAACTGGGAGTCGACGCCGCCCATGTTGGTATTCTTGTTGGGGAAGCCCACGTTGTTCCGCAGCTTGTGCGCCAACGCGCCCGCGAGCAGGATGCTGGTGTTCGGATCATCCGGCGGGCTTGCCAGCATGTTGTACTGAACGGCGTTCATGTACGAAGTGTTGTTGAGCCAGGTGTTGCCGCCCGAAGAATGGTTGGCATAAAAGCCGGCTGCGCGATTCTTCCACGCCAGGTTGTTCTGCAGCACATGCCGGATCCCCGACTTGCTGCTGCCGGCTTTGAAGCCGTTGCCGTTGCCGCTGGAGGGCTTGCCGGAGCCGCCGTCGCTGTAGCCGTTCATGACGGCCCAAGAGCCTTCGGTGATGACCGGCACCTCTTGCGAGATGAAGTCGTAGCCATCGTCCGAGTTCAGCCACGCGCGGCAGCCGCGGATAATCGTGCTGGGACCCGACTCCTGGTAGTGCACGCCGAAGCCGTCGCCGTTCTGGCCGTCGCCTTGGCTGCCGTCCTTGTCGTAGTTGTCGTGCGAATCCAGATTCAGTAGCAGGTTGCCGCCCGTCCCCTTGGAGATGAACAAGCCGGGGCCAAAGTTGTGATGAATGTTCAGCAGCTCGAAGGTGTTGTTGCTCGCGCCCTCGCTGCGCACGGCGGAGATTGAATGGTCTCCGCTGGCTCCCACAGGTACGTTGGCGACCTCGAAGCCTTTCAGGTGAAGCCAGCTCCCGGTGAGAAGTAGCGCCGGCACGTCAGCGGCAGTATTGGTGGAGACGTAGCTCGCGAAATCCAAGATCGGCGTTTCGCCCGGGTACGCCCAAAACCTAATGCGCTGCGCGTCCGACTGTCCGCTTTTGGAAAGCTTGATCTGCTTGCCCACCGGGTAGCTTCCGCCGCGGAGCCAGACGGTGTCGCCCGCCGCCGCGACGTCGTGTCCCTTTTGGAGGCTCGCGAAGGGCTCCGCCAGGGATCCGCTGTTCTGGTCGCTGCCCGCTTTTGCCACGTAGTAGTCCGCGGCCGCTGCGCTCCCTGACCCAAGCAAGACCCCGACCAGAACCGCGCTCGCGAGGAGGGCGGCCCGACTCAACAGACTCAGGCGCAGCACCCTACGATCAGGGGGGCCACTCCCAGAACCTTGCCGCCTGCCGCCGCTGAAACGGCGGGGTAGGACTTCTCCCCACCTTCGCTGTGGGGGTAATTTTCCTGAACCGCGGGAGCAGCGTGGAGGCAGTAACAGAAGGGCCGAAGTGTTGAGCTGCGAAGCGTCCTGGCCGCAAAGCCTGCGTGATACCCTACCGGCGTTGCGAACGCTTTCGCTCGTCCGGCCTGGCCTGGCCTTTCTGTTTCAGGCGGCTGAGCCCGGGGATTCTTTCCTCAGGGTGCTGGCGTCGATGGGCGTGCCGCCCGAGCGCCAGGACAGGCCCCATCTGCGTCTGGCATCGGCCAGCGAGAAATCGCCCCGCGGGTCGATCGTTGACGATCTTTACCGCGAGCACGCGCGCTACGTGGCGGGGGTCGTGTTCCGGATGCTGGGAACCGACGCCGAGGTCGACGACGTGGTGCAGGAGGTCTTCTGTGTGGCGCTGCTCAAACTGGACGAGCTGACCCGCGTCGACGAGCTGCGGGGCTGGCTGGTCACCGTGGCGGTGCGCGCGGCAGGCAAGCGCCTGCGACGCCGCAAGCTCCTGCGCTCGCTGGGCTTTCAGGACGAGCCCGATTACGAGCAGGTGGCCGGGCTGAACGCCTCGTTCGAGGATCGCGTCGAGCTAAAGCGGTTGTACCGCGCGCTCGACAAGCTTCCGGTGCGGCGACGCCTGGCTTGGGCCGTGCGCTACCTTGAGGGAGAGCCGCTGGAGGAAGTCGCGCGCCGCTGCGGCAGTTCGCTCTCGACGGCCAAGCGCGACGTCACGCTCGCGCACGCGCGCCTGGCCAAGGAGTTGGGCTATGGATGAGCTGGAGCGCAGGCTGCTGGCTATCCTGCCTGCCTTGGGGGAGCCTGCTTGGTCGGAGCGACGCGAGCAAGGCCTTCGAAACCGCGTCGATCGCGCGCTGGCTTTCCGGGGCGCGGTAGGTCGGCCGGCAGTCGCGGCGGCCCTGGCGCTGGCAGCAGGAGCTGCGCTTTGGTTCGGGCTCCAGACAGCGAGCCCGAGCACCGCGAGCACCGCGGGAGCGCAGGCGCTCGTCCCGGGCGCATCCGCGCGGCTCGCCCCCAACCATGCCGTGGTGTTCAGCGACGGTTCTCGAGCTGACGCCCTCTCGGTGGACATGCGCTTGGTAACGCGGGCGCAAGACTCGCGTCGCGTGGAGGCGGAGCTCGCGACAGGCGCGGCTCGCTTCGAGGTCGTTCCCAACCGCGCGCGTGAGTTCGTGATCAGGGCGGGCAACGTGAGCGTCAGCGTCTTGGGCACGGTCTTCACGGTCGCCCACGAAGGCCCGAGGGTCCACGTGGCAGTGCTCGTCGGCAAGGTGCGGGTCGACTGGGCCGGCGGCTCGACAACGCTCGCTCAAGACAGCGAAGGCGTCTTCCCGCCGGCGCCCGAGGTGCTGCCTCCGGAGCCGCCCGTCGATTCGGCTCAAATTGCGGCGACGTCGCCCAGCGCGACGTCCCTCGAAGGAGCTTCGAGGAAGCGCTGGTCTGAGCTGGCACGCGCTGGGGACTTTCGCGCCGCCTATCTGGGCCTCGCAGCCGCAGGACCCGGCGGCGTACGCGACGTGCCCGAAGAGCTCTTGCTGGCTGCGGACGTCGCGCGACGCGCCGGTCACGCCGCCGAAGCGGCGGGCCACTTGGAACGACTGCTGGCGCGCCATCCTCGCGATTCTCGCGCCGACGTGGCAGCGTTCACGCTTGGACGCATTCGACTCCAGCTCGGCCGAGCAGGCGCCGCCGCAGCCGCCTTCGAACAGGTCTTGGCCTCTGGAGGCCCGCTCGCGGAAGATGCCCTGTACCGGGCCGTGATGGCCTGGCAACAGGCGGGGCAGCAGGCCAAGGCCGAACCGCTACGCCGCCGCTACCTCGCGACCTATCCCGGCGGGCGTTACCGGGAAACGCTCCAGAAGCAGCCTTGAGCCTCGCGCGGCTCGCCAGCGTTGCGCTGCTGTGCGGAGCCGCCAGCCTGAGCACGTCCGCGTTCGGGGCCGAGCCGGAAGCGGACGGCGAACAGGGCGCGCTGCAGCTGGAACTAGGAACGTGCCTTGACCGCCAGCGCGCCGCCATTGAGCAAGTCGTTGGTCTCGAGCTCCGACGCGCCGTGAAGCGACTCCCGCTGGCTGCGCCGGCAGCACAGGGACCCACGGTCCGCGTCGCCTGCGCCGGCGATCAGCTTTCGCTCACCTACACCTGGGGGATCCACTGGCGCGGTCGCTCGCTCGATGTGAGCCGCGTCACGCAAGCAGCCCTGGCTCGGACGGTAGCGCTGGCAGTGGTGGAACTGGTGGAAGCCCCGGCGGACGTCGCTACAAGCCGCGCCCCGCTGCCGGAACAGCCGCGGGAAGAGCC
>JANNWK010000407.1:0-5656 GCA_031408355.1 Myxococcales bacterium | reverse complement strand
CATCGCGACGCTCGACGGTGTCCGCAAGTGGTTCAACGCGGCCGACGGCGCGGTTCCTGCCAGCGCGGCTTGGCTGAGCAGCTACGGTAGCTGTGATCCGGCGGCCGACGCCGCCTGCCAGGTTACGCTGTACGAGGCGTTTGCCGAGCGCGCTTTCCGTCGTCCGCTCGAAGAGGACGAGCGCGCTTGGCTCGCGGAGAGCTGGGTCGCGCTGCCGGCCTCAGCCTCGGTGGCGCTTAGGCTCGAGACGATCGCGGAGCTGATCCTGCAGGCGCCTCAGTTCCTCTATCTGTACGCGGAGGGGACGCCTGCAGGCGCCGTCAACGCGCTCGACGGCTACGAGCGAGCCCAGCGGCTCGCTTATTTCTTGTGGGAAGCGCTGCCCGATCAGACCCTGCTGGCGGCAGCGAAGGCGGGCGAACTCAATACGCCAGCCGGCATGCGCACGCAGGCAGCTCGCATGCTCAATGACGAGCGAGCTAAGCCGGTGCTGCGCACGTTCCTGGCCGACTGGCTCGAGCTGAATGGCGCGACGATTTTGCCGGGCCTGGAGCAGACACCCAAGGACGAAGCGCTCTATCCGGGCTTCGACGACGTGCTGCGCCAGAGCATGCGCCGCGAGATCGAGAGCTTCATGGACTACGTGATGTTCGAGCGAGACGGCTCGATGGAAGCGCTTTTTACCGGCACGCGCGCCTACGTCAACGGCCCGCTCGCCAAGATCTACGGGGTCAGCGGCCCCAGCAGCGCCGATGAGTGGTCTTGGGTCGACCTCGACCCGAGCCAGCGCTCAGGCATGCTCACGCGCGCCGGATTTTTGGCGGTGCACGCCAACCAGAGCGGAACCTCGCCGATCCGTCGCGGGGTGTACATGCTGCGGGAGGTGCTGTGTTACGCGCTGCCGGCGCCGCCAGCCAACGTCGACAACTCGCCCATCGAGGTGACTCAGGACGACCCGGCTGGGGGCGTGACCACGGTGCGCGACGCCACCCTGAAGCGCACCGGCAACCCGACTTGCGCGGGCTGCCACAGCCTGATCAACGAGCTCGGCTTCGCGTTCGAGCACTACGACGCGATCGGCCGCTGGCAAGAGACCGAAGTCGGCAGCGGCGGCATCATTGACGCCACGGCTAATCTTTCGAACGCGGGCGATGGCTTCGACGGGCCGGTCAACGGCGCGCTTGAGCTGAGTCAGAAGCTGGCCAGGAGCCCGGCTGTGGCCAGCTGCGCGACGCGCAAGTGGTTCGAGCTGGCGCTTCAGCGCAGCCCGGTCGCGCTCGACGCCTGCAGCGTCGCCAAAGTGGAGACGAAGGTCGGCGAGACCGGCAGCATTCGCGAGCTACTCTTGGCGATGGTCGAGAGCGACGCTTTCCTCAACGTGAACCATGGCGAGTAAGCCCCGGAGCAGATGATGACGTTGCGCAACAGCGGTCGGCGAGCATTCCTCAGAGGCGTCGGCGGGGTCGCGCTCGGGCTGCCGCTCCTGGAGTTCACGCACGAAAAGGCCTGGGCCGCGCCGGCTGGCCAGGCCAAGCGCCTAGTCGTGGTGTTCAACCACGGCGGCGAAACCATGTGCATGCAGAAGAGCGGGCTGCGCGCCGGCAACCCCGCTATCCCGGGCTACGATCCAGCGATGCCGACGATCGACCACTGGCTCCCCAAGCCAGGCGGCAAGTTCGGCCTCGCTCACGAAATGTTCGAGGGCACCGAGCTCGAGAGCAAGCTGATGGTGATGCGCGGCATCGACAACGTTGCCGCCAGAAAGGGCCGCTACGGCGGCGATCACGGCCTTTCCAACGTCACGTCGCTCACCGCGCGCGCCACCGGCTGCGACGACGGAGGGTCGCCTGAGGGCGGCAAGTGCGCGGGCGGCGACGAGGCCGAAACCGCGACGGGGCCGTCGCTCGATTGGGTCGCGGCGCAGCGCTTGCAGGTGACCCAGGGCGGGCCCAGCACGCCGCTCGCGCTGTTCGTCCCCGGCCACTACTACGGCTCGGGATTTTTCTGGGGCGCCAAGGGCGAGCAACGCACCGAGGGCGAGGCCAATCCGCGGACCGCTTTCAATACGCTGTTCGCCGGGATCACGACGGGCGAGCCCGATCCTGTGGCCGTGGAGCGGCGCGCGCTCAAGGTGAGCATGCTCAATGGTCTAATGGAGGGCTACAAGCGCTTCTCGGCCAAGCTCGGCCAGGCCGACAAGCAGATCGTGGACGCGCACCTCGATCACCTCACCTCCCTTGAGCGCGAGGTCAATGGCCTGGAGATCAGCGCGGCCTGTGTGGTTCCGGGGCAGCCGGCGGATTTCAAGGACGGCAGTCAGGAGCAGCTGGCGCCCGTGCACGCTCAGCTCATCGTGGCTGCGCTGCGCTGCGGGCTGACCAACGTCGCCAACCTGCAGATCGCCGATCTGCTCACGCCCTGGGCGCCTGCGGGCGTGCAGCTGAAATCGGACTACGACATCGGCCACTCTCTGGGCCACTGGGTGAGCGATCTGGGCGATCCGACGAACGTGCCAAAGTGGGAGCTTGAGATGAAGGAGAACCGTGCCTGGCGCATGGGCCTCGTCAAGCTCATCGCCGATGGCCTCAACTCGCCCGACTTCCTCGAGGGCGGCGTGCCCATGCTGGACAACTCGATCATCTTCTACTCGAACGAGTTCAGCACGGGCGGCATCCACTGCTCGACGGACGGCGCGTACATGATCATCGGCAGCGGCGGCGGCTACTTCAACACCGGCCGCTTCGTCGAGCTGCACAAGGAGCGGCTGCGGGACCCTACATCGCTGGCCGCCGGCACCAGTGCCAGCACCAACGACCTCTACATCACGATCCTGAATGCCCTGGGCGCCGCCGATACGGAGTTTGGTGACATGGCGTTTGCTATGCGGGGCGGCCCGATCAGTGAGCTTTTGGCGTAGTTCAGTGCAGCCGGTAGAGGTGGACGGCATAGGCTTCGAAGGCGTCTTCGAAGGCGCCGTCGACCGCGACGAGGTCTCGGCCCTCGCCGAGGACTTCGATGCGAGTGGGCTCGCCGACGCCTGACAGCGTGAAGCGCGCCGTGGTCGAGCCGTTAGCCGCGCCGGCTGCGAAGATGTAGCGCTCGTTACCTCGTTTCTTCAGGACGGCTTGGATCGGCACGCTCGCGTTTGCGCTGACGGGCTGCATCGAAAAGCTCTGGCTGTTGAGCACCGCTGCAAGCTGGGTCAGTTCTTGATTGATCCGGGTCATGGCCGCAGAGGTGGCGGCGTTGTCCAGACAGTCGGTGTCGTTGAAGGCGGGCAGCATGCGGTGGCAGAAGTACTGGATGCCAGCGGCGCCTTGGATCAGACTCAGCCAAACCTCAGCGCGTAGCTGGTGCGGCGTCGGTCGCTCGCCCCCATCAATGCCCGAGGCCTCGATACTTGCGATGACGGGCTTCGTGAACCCAGCGTACTCGTTCAGCTTCGCGATGCCGGTGCCCACGAGCTCAATCGGGTGGCCGTTATTGAGCGGGTAGGTGTAGTTGACCAGGATGTCCGCGGCCTGTGCGTAGCCAGGGTAGTCGCTGATGCGACCTGTGCAGTCGCCGCGCCCCTCCCAATCCGGGCTAGCCACGCCCTGCCCCAGCAGCAACGTGACGGGACGCGTCGCATCCGCCGTCACCATTTCGGCGTAGCGGGCCTGCGTCGCGGACGGTTCAATGCATGGCGTGTACGAGCCGTCCGCAGCCTCCTGCGCGTTGTCCGGACTATCCGCCTGCAACCAGCCCTGGATGGTCGTGTTTGTCAGGTGAGCTTGCCAAACCCCGGCTTGTTCGCACACCACCGGCATGCCAGCGGCCACTGCCGCAGACAGCTGCTCGTCCGTTGGTCCCAGCCATAGGCCGACGTAATGATTCACGCCTACGTTTCGAAAGCGTTCCGCGTTGCTCGGGTTTTGCATCCACACGCCCAGCGGAAAGAAGCTTGGCTCCGCCGGGAAGCCGCGTGCCCACCGGCCGTAGTACGCAGGTCCGCCGAACCACGGCAGTGGCCTAGGTTCGGAGGCGCTGCCAGATGTCTCCCAAGCCAGTGTGTGCGGCCCCGAATCGCATCCGCTCGCCAGAAGCGCGAGGCAAGCGCCGCCGAGCGCTTTGACCCAAGCTCTCATGGTACCGCCGCTCCCAACGAAAGCAGCGGTCGCACCGGCCAGGGCTTGAGCACTTGGACCTCGATCGAGCTGCGTTGAAAGACGTAGCGCGTGCCGCTCGGAGCGACGTCGACGCCAAGCGTCGCCTCGAGGTTCAGCCAGCGGACGAGCCTTTGACTGTAGCTCAGCGTCAGTCGGCCGAGCGCAAGCTTGAGCCATTTGCTCTGGGCGAGTTCCACGTCTGCTCCGGGCGCCGCAAACGGGCTGACGCGTACCAAATCTGCGCCACCGCCCGCGCCCAGTCGAAAGATCCCGTTCTCGCCCCGCCAGAGATCGAAGGTCAAAAGCCCGCGCAGCGCCAAGGTTTGAATGCGTGCTCCGACCGGGATTGCCTCGACCTGTAGCGGCCTCCGATAAAAGGCGCCGAGCTCTAGCCCCAGCTTTCCCGTTTTACTCAGCAGGTAGCCGAACACCGCGCCGGGGCCGTCCTCGAGGGTTGTAGGCTGGCCCAGCCAGACCACCTCGTAGCGTGGGCCGAACCGAAATGGACGGCGTTCTTGGGGCTCGGCGGCAGGCTTGGCCTGTTGCGGCGCGCGGGGCGAGGCGGGCGCTAGAGCTTGCTCTTGCTCGGCCTGTTTCAGCGCCTCGTCGCGCGGCGCGCCGATCTCTTCGCCTGCGATGAGCCCTTCGACCGCCGTTTGCAGAATGTGACCCAGCTCCTCGCGCACCAGCTCAGGATTGTTCGAGTCGGACAAGACATCTCGAACGAGCACGCGATCGCGCGCCGTATGCTCCAGATAGAGCCGCACGCGTCGGGAGCTCGCGAACGCGATCCAGACGCGCGCGAAATAGGGGTGCCTACCTCGGAGCGGTTGGCGTAGCTCCCGAAGGTCGATGCGCTCGACCCTTCGTAGCTCGACGCGCATCTGCAGCCGCTCCAGAAGTTCTCGAGCCACCGCCTCCAGTTGTTCGGCTGCGTCGGGCAGCGCGGCCACCGTGAGCAGGATCTTGCTTTCAGGCGCGTTGGTCTGCGCGCGCGCAGAGCCGGCGAAGCCAAGCAGCAACGTGAGGGCGGCCGCGAGCGCCCAGAGGCCCCTGCCGGGCCAGAGGCTCCCCACGCCGAGCGGTCGCCTAGGGCTTCGTAGGGCGCGGCTTGGCGTCGAGCTCTGCCAGGCGCTGCTGCGCGCGCTTGGCGTGGGTCGACTTGGGCCAAGCGTCGAGCAGCGCGGTCCAGGCGGCTCGCTCTTCGGCGCCGCGACCCATACGACCGAGCGAAAGCGCGCGACCGACCATGGCTTCCTCGCGCAGGGCGCCGCTGCCGGGGCTCGCCAAGTAGCTGTTGAATTGGACCAGAGCACCGCGACTGTCACCCAATCTATCGAGCAAGAATCGCCCGAGCGCGACCCTCGAGACAAGCTCTTCACTCGAACCCGCAAAGCGTTCCTGCAAAAGCCGGTAAAGCCGCAGCGCTTCCTGCGTCTTGCCTTCTCGACGGGCCTGGTTGGCGCGGCTGAAGAGTTCCTGCGCGCTGGTAGGCTCAAGCGCCGCTG
>JANNWK010000406.1:0-2586 GCA_031408355.1 Myxococcales bacterium | reverse complement strand
GGCAGAAGCTTCTCGCCTCGGTTAGCCGAGGTCGACGAGGAGCTTCTGCCGCAAAATTGCTCGGCCCGGCTGCCCTAAGTCAAGAACGGCCGTGACCCGACGGATACGTCCCAGAGGCAGACGCGAAGGATTGGCGCAAGGTGCCATCATCAGGCGGACGCGCACCGTCACCGTGCCGGACGGGACGGCCGATTGGATCGCCCGCCTCCTGGGAGGCGACACGCTGACGAAGTTCGGAGACCTCGAGGTCCAATGACCAGAAGCATGGTCGGGGGAATCGCCGAATCGCGAGCGCTCAGATGCTACTGTTCCAGCTGAGCGCGATGGTCTGGGTCTCGACGAAGGTCGTTGGCGAGTTGGCGAGGGTGTCAGAAATTCCGTGTACGGGCCGGCATCAGCCGTATGCCGGGAGTCTTTCCCTACCCGGCTCCATCATCCTGACGATTGGTGGTGGCTCCATGAGGGTGGCGAGTGACAGCCACGAGGGAGGTATTCTACGGTCTCGACTACAAGGTCATTTTCAAGGGCGGACGTGGACCCGTTCAACATCTTCCAGCGATCGGCTTCGCACCATGATAGTTCGTTGCGTAAAATTGCTCGATTCTAGTAGCCAGCCGATTGCTCGATCGTCTTGGGTCACCGTCGGAGCCAGCTACACAGTCCTGGGCATATGGAGCGAACCCAATAGGGTTCTCCTCCGACTCGTTGGCAACGATTCGACCCCGGCGCTTTTCCCACTCGAGATGTTCGAAATCACCAATGGGCAAATGCCTCCCTCGTGGGTGACAACATCTCCGGCGGCCGGATGCCTGTCGCTCGAGCCGGCGTCATGGAGCGTCAGGGGATTCTGGGAGAGCTTCTTCGATGGCGACCCCGAAGCGCGCTCGAGCTTTGAGCGCGAGCTTGAACGCATTGCCAGCGCTGGGTCCTAACCCGCCCGACCGGATTGAAAAGCAACCGCTCTGGGGGTTTCTTCAGCCTAACGGGATTCCCGACACCATGAGCACGCGAGACGAACGCCTAGAGCAATTTTTCGGAGGCCACTTCCACCAAGATTGGGATATCGAGGGCGCGGCATCGTGGCGCGACGTGATCGCGCACTATGCAGCCGGCGTCCGCCCCCCCCATCTCACCGCGCTCAAGGAGGACCTCGTGGACTGGTTGTGCGAGGCGGACAACGAGCACACCGACAACCTGCCACCGTCTTTCGGATGTGACTACAGCCCCCGTTCGGATGGACTGACCGAGCGCGAGTGGGTCAGGCAAATGATCGAGGAAGTTGATCGCTTGGCACGCCGGTAGGGAGAGTGAAGTGGACCCCATCGCTTACGGCGGGCTGGACCGCCGGGAACGTTCCGCGCCCAGCTCCCGCGGAGGCGCGTGAAGCTGAGCCAAAGGGGCGAGGCCACGTGCGCGGCAAGCAGCCACTAGGATCTTCGCGTGGGACTGGGAGGCCACAAGTCGTCTGGGCTCCCTCAGAAGGCACCGCTCACTTCAAGACCGCGCCCGTCTCCGCCGACCCAGGGTCGCACAGAGACCCGTGCGACCTTGCTCGTCTTTTCAGGAGCTGGCCAGAAAAGCAGAGCGCCCACGGTAGCGAGCCCCAGCACGCCGGCTGAAATGAACGCCGCTGTCGCAACGTTCCGGCCGCTCTTCGCGCGGCTCAGCTTTGCGGGGAAGGCGTCGCACTCTGGCGGGCGCATCGGTTTTTGGGAACAGATGCTTCTGCTCGCCAACTCAGCAGGATCTGCGTTTCGCTCAAGGTTTGCCAAGATGTTGTTGGCGTCGTCCTCGTCTGAGTTTGCGCCGAGCGTGTAGAACACGCCGACGCCGACCGCGACGGCCGTTAGGGTTCCGCCCCCGACGAGCACCCACGGCTTCGCGTTGCTCGACTGGTCTGCGGCGCTCGGGGCAGGCGTGGCGGTATGGGTCTCGCGTGGCGTGGCCGGGGTAGGCGCATTTGCTGCCTTGGCCTGAGCTGGTGTCACCACGAGCTGAATAGCCAGCGATGCGCCTTCGACCATCGTGACCCGGACAGCAGCAGACGCTCTCCCGCCGTTCTCGGCATGCAGCGTGTGCTCGCCCGGCTCCAGCCAAACCGCCTCTTCGAGCGGGGCGGGCCCGACCTGCACCTGATCAACGAAGACCATTGCGGAGGGCGTGTCCACGGCGACAGTGACGCGCCCGACGTGCTTCTTGCACTCCTCGAGTTGGTGCTCGGCATCGGCGCGCGCTTCATGGGCGGCCGGCGCGTGAGCTAGGTAGAAGCTGAGGTGTTCGGCAGCATCACGGTAGCGTCCGAGCTTCAGCTCGACTTCGGCCAAGCTGGCGGCGATGGCCGGGTGGCGCTTTAGCTTCCAGGCTTTCTCGAAGGCGTCTCGCGCGCCTTCGAGATCCTTCTTGCCGTAGCGTGAGACCGCGGTACGCATCAGCTCGGTCACAGCTTTCTCGGTATCCGGACTGGCGCTGCTGGTTGGCGGAGGAGGTGGAGGAGGCGGGGTGCTCTGAGCAAGGGCTGGGCTGCTGTGAAGCGCCGCAGCGAGGGCGAGGCCGAACAAGAACGAGAGCGGCCGGCGCGGCCTCGCG
>JANNWK010000405.1:0-1530 GCA_031408355.1 Myxococcales bacterium | reverse complement strand
GAACGCGACGCCCGCGTCGATGGCGCACTGTGCGTAGAACTTGGCGGCCTGCTCGGACCCCACCGGCAGGTAGCAGACAAGGACGTCGGCCTTGGTCGCCTTCAACGTGGCGACGATGTCGACCGGCTCGGCGTCCGACTCCACAACCATCTCGCGGTAGTACTTGCCGAGGCCGTCGTAGGTGTGGCCGCGCATGACGGTGACGCCCGACGGCGGCACGTCGCAAATCTTGATGGTGTTGTTCTCGCTGGCGCCGATGGCGTCTGCGATGTCGAGGCCGACCTTCTTGGAGTCGACGTCAAACGCGGCGACGAACTTCACGTCACTGACGTGGTACTTGCCGAACTGCACGTGCATGAGTCCTGGGACGTCCTGCGTCGGATCGGCGTCCTTGTAGTACTCGACACCTTGCACCAACGAAGACGCGCAGTTGCCCACGCCGACGATCGCTACGCGAACCGAACCCATGCGACTACTCCTTGTTGTTTCCGGCCGACACAGGGGCGTCCTGTGCGTCCGTGATTCCAGGCGAAGGCGGGGTGCCTTCGCGCTCGGTACTGCTGGCGTGATCGCTTGCGCTGTCACGCTCGGTCTTGTTGGCGGGAAGGCTGGCGCCATCACGCTCGGTCTTAATGAGCTCGTTCAGCCAGCGCACTTCGCGCTCGACTGAGTCGAGTCCGTGCTCTTGGAGCGCCAGCGTGTAGCTGTCGACGCGTTCGCGGGCCGCGCGCAATGAGGTGCGCAGAGTGTCGAGGCGCTCTTCGAGTCGCGAGCGA
This sequence comes from Myxococcales bacterium, assembly GCA_031408355.1. Taxonomy (GTDB): domain Bacteria; phylum Myxococcota_A; class Polyangia; order Polyangiales; family Polyangiaceae; genus PMG-095. The sequence goes on along the minus strand of JANNWK010000405.1, from coordinate 754 downwards.
CGTCCTTCGAGGATGCGCAAGCGCACGTCGGCGTCGGTTCGCGCGAAGAAGGCCAGGTGCACGCCGAAGGCGTCGTCCTCCCAAGCGGCCGGGCCTGATTCGCCGACCAGATCCTGGAAGTGCTCTTTGCCTTCGGCGGTCAGTCGGTAGACGATTTTCGAGCGGCGGCCGGGGCCAGCGTCGCTGTCGGCGGCGATGTAGCCCGCAGCGGTCATGTGCTTGAGCGCCGGATACAGCGAGCCGTACGAGAAGGCGCGGAAGGTGCCGAGCGCGCTTCCGAGCCGCTTGCGCAGCTCATAGCCGTGCATTGGCGAGTCGTGGAGCAGGCCGAGGACGGCGAACTCGAGCACACCGCTCGGTCGCGCCATGGTCGGCTCCTCGGGATCGTGTGAACGCTGCTGGCTGGGGTTCTGCGGGTCTGGCTGGCGGCGCGCCAAGGCACGTCGGGCGGCCGATGAAGCGGGAGATCTGACGCCGGGCGCCGGGGGAAGGGCGGCTGCGGCCATCCGGTGGGGCGGGCTCTCGAACCAGGGAAGCACTCGGGAGGACCGGTCCTGCGGATGTATCAGCACGATACATCACGTCGGCATCACGCGCACCCCCGGCCGCCCCCTCGCGTTCACCTCTAGGAAACCTACGGTCCAGTACGCGTCGTTTCTGACCCCTTGGGGACCGCAAGTTTTCGATGCCGCGAACTTGCGGTCTGAAACGGTGCAAAGAGGGCTCGTACTGGACCGTAGGTTTTTGGAGTGGG
>JANNWK010000404.1:0-17783 GCA_031408355.1 Myxococcales bacterium | reverse complement strand
GCCAGCCTTCCGGCCCTGGTGCTCAATCCGGCTTCACCCGTGCCGCTCTACCAGCAACTGGCCGAGCAACTCCGGCTGCGCATGGCCTGCGGCGATCTTGCGCCGGGCGCACGTTTGCCGTCAGAGCCCGAGCTGGCGCGCACGCACGGCATCGGGCGGCCGACAGTCCGCCAAGCCACCGAGTTGCTCGTACAGCGCGGCCTCATCGAGCGGCGGCGCGGCTCCGGCACGTACGTCCGGAAGGCCCCTGCCCGCGTCGATCTGTTCTCCCTCGCGGGCACACTGGTTAGCTTTCAATCGGGCGGCCTCACGCTTTCTACCAAGCTCGTTCGACGCGTGACGCGGCGGCCTGTCGAACCGGATCCTGCCAACCCGTTCGGCGGGCGCGAAGCCTTCAGTTTTACTCGCTTGGGCAGCGTGGCAGGAAAGCCCGTGCTGTTTGAACAGCTCTACCTGGATCCCGAGGTTTTCCCCGGCTTCGCGCAAATCCAGCTGGCGGGCGCCTCGCTCTCGCGCATCGCGGAGGAACAGTACTACCTGAAGCCGAGCCACGCCGAGCAGAGCTTTCAGGTAGCGCTCCCAAAGCCGGAGGTGAAGCAGGCCTTGGCTCTGCCGGCGAGGGCCAGCGTGCTGCTCGTGAAGCGCACGCTATTTTTCCCGAGCGCGCCGCGCGCTATCTTTTGTGAACTCTACTGCCGCACGGACGAGCTCATTTTCTCACAGACCATCGGAGCCATGCCCCCTCATGACTGAAACCCTCCGCGCCCGCGCCGGCTACTTTGAAGGCTTCGGCGGCGCCTATGTGCCGGAAATCCTGCACGCCACCTTCGAAGAGCTCAACTTGGCCTTTGAGGCCGCCCGCAAGGATCCGAGCTTCTGGCAGGAGTTTCTGGAACTCATGAGCAGCTACTCCTGCCGGCCAACGCCCCTCACCTTCGCCGAAAACCTGAGCCGGCACTTCGCGGGCGCACGCATCTACATCAAGCGCGAAGATCTGAACCATACCGGCGCCCACAAGGCCAACAACGTCATGGGTCAAGGCCTGCTCGTGAAGCGCATGGGCAAGCGCCGCGTGATCGCCGAAACGGGAGCTGGTCAACACGGCGTGGCCACGGCCACGATGGCGGCCAAGTTCGGCTTCGACTGCACCATCTACATGGGGGAAGTGGACGTGGAGCGCCAGCGCCCCAACGTCTTCTGGATGGAGCAGCTCGGCGCGACGGTGGTTCCCGTCACAGAGGGCTCACGAACCCTCAAAGACGCGATCAACGAAGCCTTTCGGGACTGGGTTTCCAACATGGACGACACGCACTACGTGCTCGGCACCGCCTGTGGGCCGCACCCGTTCCCCGAGATGGTGAGCTACTTTCAGTCGGTTATTGGCAGCGAGGCTCGAAGGCAGGTGCTCGCCAAAACAGGCCGGCTCCCGAAGCGCGTTTACGCTTGCGTGGGCGGCGGCTCGAACGCGCTCGGCATCTTCAGTGGCTTCTTGGACGACCGCGAGGTGGAGCTGGTGGGGGTGGAGGCCGGCGGGAAGGGCCTGCACACGGGGCAGCATGCGGCGCGCCTGGCCAGCCGCGACGCTTCGGTAGGCGTAGCCCAAGGCTACAAGACGTATTTTCTGCAGGACGCCGACGGGCAAATGAACGAAACGCACAGCGTGGCCGCGGGCCTCGACTACGTCGGGGTCTCGCCCATCCTCGCGCATTTTCACCAAACAGGCCGGGCTCGCTTCGAGGCCGCTACTGATGCCGAGGTCGTAGCAGCGCTCCGGCTGACGCTTCGCAAGGAAGGACTCATCCCAGCCCTCGAGTCGTCCCACGCCTTCGCACAAGCCTTCAAGGAGGCGCCCAGTCTATCGCCGGAGGACGTGATCCTGATCAATCAGTCCGGTCGCGGCGACAAGGACATCTTTACCATCGCCGACGCCTTCCACGACCCCAAGTGGGAGGCTTTCATCCAGAAGAAGGCTGAGGGCTACCGTGCTTGAACAGTATCTGAGGGGGCGCCTTCGCGAGCAGGAGATCCTGCTCATGACCCACATCGTGCTCGGATATCCCAGCTTCGACGCCAGCCTGCATCTGGTCGAGACCATGCTGGAAGCGGGGGTGGATCTGCTGGAACTACAGATCCCGTTCTCTGAACCGATCGCGGATGGCCCGGTCATCCTGCGCGCGAATCAGGAAGCGCTGAAGGCAGGCGCTACCGTCGAACGTTGCTTCGAGCTAGCCCAGGAAGTCACGCGGCGCTTCGACGTGCCGTTCCTGTTCATGACCTATTACAATGTGCTCTTCCGCCCCGGCGTCGCGAAGTTTGTCGAGCGCATGCAGCAGGCCGGCCTGCGCGGTAGCATCGTGCCCGATCTACCGCCCGAGGAGGCCGGCGAGTACCTGAGCGCGATGACGGCGAGCGCGCTCGACCCCATCTTTATCTACTCCCCGAATACGAGCTCGGAGCGCATGAAGCTGCTGGCTGAGCACGGCCGAGGCTTCATCTATTGCGTGGCCCGCAAGGGCGTCACCGGCAGCGACACCGAGTTCGCGGGCGAGCTCTCGGACTACTTGGCGCGAGCCCGAGCAGCCACTTCGCTGCCGCTCGCGGTCGGCTTCGGCGTGCGCGAGAAACGCGACGTGGATTTCCTCCGCGGCAAGGCTGAGATCGCCGTGGTGGGCAGCGAAACTTTGCGAGTCGTCGAGAAGAGTGGCGTGGCCGGCGTGAAGCCATTTCTGCTGAGCCTTCGCTAGCGGGGGCCCTGGGCGGCGCGTGCCCCGGCCCCGAAAGGCTGCGACCGCGCGGTCCCTCGATCAAGCTTGCGGCGCCCGCTTCCTGAGACCAGGCTCCGCCCGCCATGCTGACGCTCATCGGCGCCCCCGCCTTCACCCCGGCTCGTCTCGCTCGCCGGCTCGAGCCGCTCCGTAGCCAGAACCCCGGCGTCACAGCGCTCTCAGCGCGCTTTGTTCACTGGGTGGACGTCTCGGGCGAGCTTAGTAGCGAGCAGGCGCGCGTACTCGGGAAGTTGCTCGAGTATGGCCCGCGTTTCCTCGACCACGACGTGAACGGTAAGAACCTCTGGGTCGCCCCGCGTCTGGGTACGATCTCGCCGTGGTCGTCCAAAGCAACCGACATCGCCAAGAACTGCGGGCTCAGCTCGGTGCGGCGCATTGAGCGGGGCATCCGCTGGACCATCGCGGGCAGTATCGCGGACGAGCGATCGCTAAAGCTAGCGCTTCACGATCGGATGACCGAGTCCGTCTTGGAACACGAGCTGGCCTTCGCCGGTCTCTTCGTGCGCGCGGAGCCGCGTCTGCTGGCTCGGATCAGCCTGACGCCTGGACGTTCCGCCTTGGAGGACGCCAATCGTCGGCTGGGGCTTGCCCTGGCGGAGGACGAAATAGACTACCTGCTTCGGAGCTACGCCGCACTGGGTCGCGATCCGACGGACGTGGAGCTGATGATGTTCGCTCAGGCCAACAGCGAGCATTGCCGACACAAGATCTTCAACGCGACGTTCGTCATCGACGGCGAGCAGCAAGAGCACACGCTATTTCAGTTGATCAAACAGAGCACCCAGAGCAGCCCTGGCGGCGTGCTCTCCGCCTACCATGACAATGCCGCCGTCATGGAGGGCCCGGTAGCGGCTCGTTTCATGGCGGCTCCGGGCACGGGTCAATACGGCTATACGACCGAGCCGATAGACATCTTGATGAAGGTGGAGACGCACAACCACCCGACGGCCATCTCGCCTCACCCGGGCGCTGCCACTGGCTCGGGCGGAGAGATACGCGACGAAGGCGCCACAGGTCGCGGCGGCAAGCCGAAGGCTGGGCTTACCGGGTTCTCCGTTTCCAACCTGCGGCTGCCTGGCAGAGTCCGCCCCTGGGAGGTCGACTACGGCAAACCAGCGCGAATCGCCAGCGCGCTCGAGATCATGCTGGAAGGACCAGTCGGCGGGGCCGCGTTCAACAACGAGTTCGGGCGGCCCAATCTGTGCGGATACTTCCGAACCTTCGAGGTTTCGGCGCCGGGGCCCGCCGGGCGCGAGGTGCGCGGCTATCACAAGCCGATCATGCTGGCGGGTGGCCTGGGCAACGTGCGACGCGAGCACGTGAAGAAGCTCACCATCCCGGACGGCGCCAAGCTCGTGGTGCTGGGCGGTCCAGCGATGCTGATCGGACTCGGCGGCGGAGCGGCTTCGTCCATGACCTCGGGCACCTCCGAAGAGGCTCTGGATTTTGCCTCGGTGCAACGCGACAACCCGGAGATGCAGCGACGCTGCCAGGAGGTGATCGATCGGGCCTGCGCGCTGGGTAGTGAAAACCCGATCCTGTCCATTCACGACGTCGGTGCCGGGGGCCTGTCGAACGCCTTGCCCGAGCTGGTCAACGACAGCGCACGCGGAGCGACCTTCGATCTGCGTGCCATTCCCAGCGACGAACCCAGCATGTCGCCGCTCGAAATCTGGTGCAACGAAGCCCAGGAGCGCTACGTGTTGGCGATCGCCCCCGAGGCGCTGGCCGCATTCGAAGCGCTCTGCCGGCGTGAGCGCTGCCCCTACGCCGTGGTCGGCACAGCCACCAGCGAGCGCACGCTCACGGTCACAGACGCGCACTTCGGGGACCAGCCCATCGATCTGCCGCTGGAAGTGCTACTCGGGAAGCCCCCCAAGATGACCCGTACCGCCCAGCGCGGCGACTTTCAGCCGGATTCGCTGCAGCACTCGCGCATCGATCTGAAGGAGGCCGTGCTGCGGGTGCTGCGCCTACCGACCGTTGCCGACAAGACCTTCCTCATCACGATCGGTGACCGCAGCGTTGGCGGACTGTGCGCCCGCGACCAAATGGTGGGGCCCTGGCAGGTACCGGTGGCCGACGCCGCCCTAACGACCAGCGGCTTTCAGGCCTACACGGGTGAAGCTATGGCGCTCGGCGAGCGAACACCGCTGGCACTGCTCGACGCCGCAGCCTCAGCCCGCATGGCCGTGGCGGAGGCCGTCACCAACATCGCTTCAGCCCCGATAGCGCAACTCTCCGACATCAAGCTGAGCGCAAACTGGATGGCGCCGGCCGGGCACCCCGGCGAGGACGCGCGACTCTACGCCGCAGTGAAGGCCGTGGGAGCCGAGCTGTGCCCGGCTCTCGGGATCGCCATTCCCGTCGGCAAGGATTCGATGTCCATGCGCACGGTCTGGCGCGAGGCCGGCGAAGAGCGCTCAGTGACCGCGCCGCTGTCGCTCATCGTCAGCGCGTTTGCTCCCGTCAGCGACGTGCGGCGGGCCTTGACGCCGGAGCTCGCGCGCGACGCCGGCCCCACCGAGCTCTTGCTCGTCGACCTCGGGCGCGGCAAAAACCGCCTGGGCGGGTCGGCACTCCTGCAGGTTCACGGCAGCGTGGGGGAGACTCCGCCCGATCTCGATGATCCGGCCCTGCTCAAGAGCTTCTTCCAAGCCGTTCAAAACCTGAACCAGGCTGGCCTAATTCTGGCCTACCACGATCGCTCGGACGGGGGACTGCTCGTCAGCCTGCTTGAGATGGCGTTCGCGGCGCACGCAGGGCTAGCGATTCGCACGGACACCCTGGGACCCGACGCGCTGGCTGGGCTATTCGCGGAGGAGCTTGGCGCGGTGATTCAGGTCAGAAAGGGCGAGGCCGAACGCGTGAGGGCTGAGCTGGCACTCGCCGGTCTTTCCGAATGCGTGCACAGCGTCGCCAGCGTGCTGGCCGAGGACCGCATCGAAATCAGCCAGAACGGCCAGCTGCTCCTGCAGGAAACGCGCAGCCACTTGCAGGGCGTCTGGTCGGAGACAACGCACGCCATGCAGCGCCTGCGCGACGACCCAGATTGCGCCGACGAAGAGCAGGCCTCGCGACTCGACCCAAAGAACCTCGGACTGAGTGTGAAGGCGAGCTTCCCGGTGGATGAGGACGTGACCGCAGCGCTCATTCTGCGCAGCGCTGGGTCGAGGCCACGCGTCGCGATCTTGCGCGAGCAGGGCGTGAACGGCCAACTCGAGATGGCGGCTGCCTTCGACCGCGCCGGGTTCGCGGCGGTCGACGTGCACATGAGCGACCTGCTGGAGGGTCGCGTCAGCTTGAAGGACTTCCACGGTCTCGTGGCTTGCGGCGGCTTCTCCTACGGGGACGTGCTGGGCGCGGGCGGCGGCTGGGCCAAGTCAATTCTGTTCAACTCGCGGGCGCGGGCCGAGCTAGCGGCCTTCTTCGAGCGCCAGGCCACGTTTTCACTCGGTGTGTGCAACGGCTGTCAGATGCTCTCCCACCTGGCCGAGCTCATCCCCGGCGCCCAGGGTTTCCCCCGCTTCGTGCGCAACCGTTCGGAGCAATTCGAGGCGCGCCTCAGCTTGGTACGCATCGAAAAGACCCGCTCGGTACTGCTATCAGGGATGGCAGGCTCGTGGCTGCCCATAGCGGTCGCGCACGGCGAAGGCCGCGCCGAGTTTGAAAGCGAGCAAGGCCGCGCGAGCTTCGAGGCCTCTGAGCGCGTAGCGCTTCGCTTCATCGACAGCGAAGGCGGCATCGCCAAGCGCTATCCAGAAAATCCCAATGGCTCCCCGGAGGGCATCGCGGCCGTCACCAGCCAGGACGGCCGGGTGACGCTCGTCATGCCGCATCCCGAGCGCGTCTTCCGTAGCGTTCAGTACTCGTGGCGTCCCCGCGACTGGCAGGAGGACGCGCCCTGGCTCCGACTGTTCCGCAACGCGCGTCAGTTCGTGGCCTGAGATTGGGGCAAGGATAGAATCTTCGCGCGGCCCGCGAATTCTCCGAGCGTGCAGCGCGGGTCGCGGCTGGCGAGCGCCTCATCAGTTTGTTACTCCTGGTGGGGCCCATGATCACGGAGTCCCTCGCTGCCGAGCTCGAACAACTCTTCCCGCTGAGCGAGCTCACCCGGCTCAGCCGCGCCTCGCTGGGCTTCGATCCCGAGAGTGTGGGTGGAACGGCGACCAAGGCGTCCTTCGCCCGCGCGCTCGTCCAGCGCTGCCTCAGGTTCGAGGCGGTGCCCGCCCTACTCGACGCCGTCGAGGCCTCAGGCAAGCGACTTACGGAGTCGATGCAGAAGCTGCGCGGCGACGGCTTGGCGCTCGAACCACCGCTCGGGGCCGGTATGGAACTGGGACCATACTTGATCCTGGAGGCGCTCGGCTCGGGGCCGACCGCGCGCGTATATCGCGCGCGCCGCGACGGCGAAGACGTCCGACTGCGCGTCCTACGCAGCACCGTGCGCCACGCCGACGCCGAGCGCGCCCTGCTCCAAGCCAGGCTCTGCGGCGCCATCGCGCACAGCGCCTTGCCCGACGCCGTGGTCTGCGAAACGTTCGAGCTGGGAGGCCAGCAGCTGCGGACCCTCGCCCACGACTTCGTGGAGGGGGAAACGCTCGCGCAGATCGTGCAGCGCGACGGCGCCCGGCACCTGAACGTGTTGTTGCCGCTGTTGTGGGCTGTCGCCGAACCCCTCGCCACCTTGCACGCTGAGGGCCGCAGCCACGGCGCCCTCCACGCCGGCAACATCCTAGTGATCGATCCGGCGCCGGCCGCCCCCAAGCTGCGATTGTTGGATGCTGGCGCGGGCTGGGCCAGGCCCACCCTTTTGGATCCGGGCGAGCAGCGCTGGCTCGCGTCGCTCGCGCCAGAGTCGCTACGCGGCAAGCCCCCGAGTCCCTCAAGCGACATTTACGCGTTCGGTGTGCTGCTCTACGAGCTTATCTCGGGCAAACCACCGTTCGCGACTGGGGCTTCCGTGGACGTGGCGCTGGGGCATTTGCTTGAGACGCCGGAGGCCCTCTCCTTCGTCGCGCCCGGCAACGGCGCGTCGCCAGCGGCCGAAACGCTGGTCCGTACCCTGCTCGAGAAGAACCCGGAGGCGCGGCCACGCTCCGGTGTCGAGCTGCTCGAAGGGCTGCGCAAGCTATGGAACACTTCGCAACGGCCGCCCAGCTTCATCACCGACGAACGCCTGCCTGAGATGTTCGAGGCCCTCGCTCAGGCACCGGACGACGAAGCCGCCGCCGCCAGGCTGGAGTCCATGCTCGATCTGGGGGCGGACCCCGGCCGTCTAGCAGAAGGCTTCTTCACGCTAGCCAAGAAGCTACGCGCGGAGGACGAAGCGGGCACACGTCGCGCCGTACCTCGCCTGCTGACGCGCGCCGCGCGCCTCTTTGAGAAGGCGGCCAAGCACGAGTCCGCCGAGAAACTGTACAAGGGGTTGCTCAAGCTGGATCCGGACGATCGCGCCACCGCCAAGGCGCTCGACAAGGTGCGGCGCACGCTGGGCAAGCATGAGGAGCTCGTGGAATCCCTGCTCGACCGCAGCGAGCGCTCCACCAATACCAGCGAGCGCGCCGAATACCTGCACGCGATAGGCGACGTGTACGCCAACGACCTCGATGACAAGGAGCAAGCACTGGTCGCCTACGCTCAGGCATTCTGCGCGGACCCCACGGTAGACAGCTACGCCGATTCGGTAGAGCGCCTGGCCAGCACCCGCTTCCAGGCCTGGGAAGAGGTCTTGGGGCTGTGCCTGGAGGCTTCCGGCGAAGACCTTACCGTCGAGGCCCAGCACGATCTGTATTCGCACATGGCTCGCTGGTACGCGGACAAGGTGGCCCGGCCGGATCTGGCGTTGCCGTGGCTGCACAAGGTGCTTGAAATCGAGCCCAGCCACGAGCGCTCGCTCGAGGCCCTGTCGCAGATTTACCGACGCGCCCAGCAGTGGGCCGAGCTTGGACAGATCCTGCTCAAACGAGCCGACGTGACCGCGCCCAACGTGGCCCGCGATCTCCGCACCGAGTCGGCGGAGATCGCCGCCAAGCGCTTGGGCAATACGCCGGCGGCGCTTGAGCTGTACGACTCCGTCGTGAGCGAGGACCCTGGCCACGAACGGGCCGTGCGCGGTCTGGTCGAGCTCCTGCGCCAAGCCGGTGACCAGAAACGCGCGCTTCTGGTCTTGAGCGGCCGGGCCGCTTCGCTGTCCGGCGACGCACGCCATGCCCTCCTCTGCGAGATCGGCGAGGGCTACGAGGTCGAGGTGGATGACCTCGACGCCGCCGAGAAGTCCTACCAACTGGTGCTAAGCGAGGACGCTCGCTCGACGGACGCGCTGCGCGGACTCGACCGTATCTACAGCCGCGGCGGGCGCTATCAAGAGTTGCTGGGGATCCTGGAACGCCAAGCCGAGCTTGCGGTCACGGCTCGCCAGAAGATCACGCTCTGGGAGCGAGTGGCGGGCGTGTGCGACGAGGAATTCCTGGACCACCAAAAGGCGGCGCGAGCCTTGGAGCACGTCCTAGCGCTCGACCCGACGCGCGTTGACTCGACGCGCGAACTAGGCCGGCACTATCGAGCACTCGAACGCTTCGTCGACCTCGCGGAACTCTATCAGTCGCAGCTCGACCGCGGCGGGGACGAAAAACTGCGGGTCGACGCCGCCGTTGCGCTGGGGCGACTCCTCAGTAGCGAGCTGGGCGCGCCGGAACGCGCGATTGACGCGTATGAGCTAGTCCTGTCACTGGAACCAGGACACAAGGCCGCGCTCGACGCGCTGGCTACGCTGCGCGCCACCGCCGGCGACTCCGAAAGCGCGCTCGATGCGATAGAAGCGTTGGCGGACGCGGCCAAGACCTCCAAGGAACGAGCCGAGCAGTACCAGCGAGCCGCCGGCTTGCTGGAGCAACGCGGTGACCTAGAAGGGGCGATTTCCCAGCTCAAACGGGCCATCGATGCCTGCCCTGAGGACGGGGCCGCACGCGCCCGGCTCAAGACCAAGTACGTGGCGATGAGCAACCACTCCGGCCTCGCGGAGTTGCTCGAAGAGGAGCTCAGTAGCGCCAAGGGCGAACGCAGCCGCGCCAAGCTAGCCGGCGAGGTCGCCGTGCTCTGTCAGCGCCACCTACAGGACCCTGAACGCGCCAGCTCGATGGCTCAGCTCGCCTTCCATCTTGATCCGACCGAGCCCGCAGCGCTGCGGGTCCTGGGTCGCATCGCCTACGACGATGGAAAATTCACCGAGGCCGCCAAGCGCCTGGAGCCGGTGGTTTCGGGGCTTGAAGCGCTGGAAGCGAGCGAGGCCGCTGACGTCGCACGCTTGTACATCGAGGCGCTGATCAAGGCGGGATCGGTCGAGAAGGCGCTGGTGATGGTCGATGGCCTGCGGCGCTTCTTCGCCAGCGACGCGCGGGCGCTGTTGGCAGTTGCCGACCTGACCTCGCAACAGGACGCGCCGGAGCAAACCTACACGCTTGCCAGCGATCTCCTGGCGCGGTTTGGCCCAACCCTCTCGCTCGGCGAAGCGGCGCACGCCGAGCGGTTACGCGGCGAAGCGCTGCTCGGACTCGGGCGCCACGACGAGGCCATTTCCGCTCTGGAAAGCGCGCTCGGCACCGACGCACGCGACCTTTCGCCGCTCGACAGCATCGCCAAGGCCTATTCAGCGCTCGGCCGCCACGACCAGGCGCTAGAAACGCTCTATCGCAAGCTCGAACGAACCTTGGGCGACGGCCGCGCCAATCTGCTCTTGCAGATCGGCGATCTGGCCGCCACTCGCCTGAAGAACCCGGACTACGCAGCCAAGAGCTATCTCTTGGCACTCAGCGAGAAGCCGAACGATCGCGACATTCTGGCCAAGCTGATGCAGCTCTACGGATCAGAAAAGGACTGGCCCAAGCTGATTCAAGTCATTACCAAGCTCGCCGAGGTGGTGAGCGAGAAGAAGCACAAGGCCAAGTACTTGCACACCGCCAGCATGATCGCCTCGCGCGAGCTGGGCGACAGCGCCCTCGCGCAGAGTTTGCTCGAGCAATCGCTCGAGTACGATCCTTCGCTGGCCGCTGCCCTCGATGAAGCGCTATCGCTGCGGCAGAAGGCGCGCGACTGGGAGGGAGTCAAGAATTTGCTCAAGTTGCGCGTGACGCACGCGCAGAACGCCGACGACAAAGCGCTCTTGCAGACGGCGCTGTGGCAGCTGGCCGACGTCTACGAGCGCCATCTGAAGCGACCTGAGCAGGCCATCGCCGTGTGCGCTTCGGCCCATCAGCTCGAACCAGAGAACACGCGCTGGGCCGAGCGCCTGGCTCGGCTTTACGTGGAGGATCCGGCCGGCTCCTTCGCCCAGGCGATACCGCTCATCAGCGATTGGGTAGAGCGCGACCCCTACCAGAGCGAGCCCTACCAGCTCATGCGCCGCGTCTATACCGGCGTCCGCCACGCCGACGGCGCCTGGAACGCCTGCCAGGCGCTGCACGTGCTGGGTCGCGCCGAGCCAGACGAAGAGCGCTTCTACGCGCGTATGCGCAATGAAGCGCCTCAACCGGCGCAAGACTGCCTGAGCCTCGCCGACTGGCCTGAGTATATTCTGCCTCAGGACCACGACGCCAGCGTGACCGCCCTGATGGCGCTGCTCGAACCGTTAGCGCTGGCGGCCCGTGGCCGCGGCATCGACGCCTACGGCCTTACTCCGGAACACGCGCTCGACGCTTCAAGCTACCCGCACGGCTTGGTGCAAGCCATCAACACCGCGGCCAGCGTGCTGGGTGTCGCGGAACCCGTATTGTTTCAGAACCAAGCGGATCCGGGCGTGCTGACATTTCTGCCGAGTAGCCCAGCGTCCATCGCCTTGGGCGCAGGGGCGTTTGGCTCGGAGCTACCACCACTGACGACCCACTTCGTGGCAGGGCGCAGCGTCGCATACTTCGTGCCCGGCTTCTTCGTGCGCCAGGTACTGAGCAACATGACGGCCCTGAAGAGTTGGGTATTTGCTGCCATTCGGTTGATAAAGCCGAAGTTCCCGGTAACGGTGGAGCTTGGACCCATCGTGAGTCAGGCCTCGAGCGAGCTAGCCCTTAGCCCGCTCTCTGCCCGCGATCGCGAGCAGCTGACCGACGTCGTTTCTAGGTTGCTGCGCGCAAGCGATGCCTTGGATCTCAAGAAGTGGGCGCATTCGGTCGACTACACCGCGGACCGCGCTGGCCTGGTGATGTGCCAAGACCTCGAACAGGCCGTCGCCCTGATCAAGAGCATTCCAGCTGAAGAAGGCGCGCCGTCGGTCGAGCTGCGGATCGAGAGGCTGATTACCTACTCCGTCAGCACCGCCTACCTGACGCTCCGCGAGCGGCTTGGGCTCGGCGCCGGCAATTGAGTAAGCTCAGCACAAGCGCACCTTTCAGTCGCTATTCTCCGCACGGCGCGCGAGGCAGCCGCGCTTTTGGGAGATGGATTCGATAAGTAATGGGCAAGATATCAAGCCACGAATGAGCGACGCTGGGCGAGTCCAAGGAGGACTCCCATGCGGTCGATCACGTTCCCTATTCTTCTGTCTCTCGCCTTCTGCGGCTGTGCCGCCAGTGAGGAATCCGACCCGGCCGGGCAAGGAAACGACTCGGACGGTTCCCTCGAAGGCGGCGGAACCAGCAAGGGTGGCAGCAGCGCTACCCTGAGCGGCGCCGGCACGTCACCGGGCTCGAGCGGCGCGTTCGCAGCGGGGGGAAAGTCTAATCCTCCCGGCGGTATTGGCAGCGCCGGCAGCAGCGCCTCTGCGGGCACGACTGGCGCCGGCGGGGCTGGGGCCGTCTCGGCTTGCAGCGTTACGGCCGTAGCGACCGGTACCCCCGCGCTGATCGACGACTTCGAAGACGGCAACGCCGATGTCAGCGTGGCCGATGGTCGCCTCGGCGGCTGGTACCTCGCCACGGACGCGAGCGGCACCACCTCTCCGGCCGTTGGCCCCGCGATGCCCGCGGAAGGTGGCAATCCAGGCAAGGCTCTGCACGTGACGGGCAGCGAGCTCACCAGCTGGGGAGCCTCGCTCTCAGCCTCGATCACGCCCGCGAACGGTTGCTACGACGCCAGCAAATTTGCCGGCGTCACCGTGGCACTCAAAGGCACGGGCGTCATTTCGGTCAGTGTCCTCACCGCTGGGGTGCGGGCGGCTCCCGAGGGCATGCGCAACCACTACAAGAAGCAAATCACCCTCAGTGAAACCTGGACCGAAGTCAGCTTCAGCTTCAGCGAGCTCGGGCAGCTTGGCGGCTGGGGCTTGGTCGTGCCCTTCGACGCTACGAAGATCTATGGCATCGACTTCGGACCGGTTCAGGCCACTGCGCCCGCCACCACTTCATTCGACTTCTGGATCGACAACCTGACCTTCAAGTAGGCAGCTCGGCTCACGGCGCTTGCGTATACGGCAGCGGACACTCTGCCGTGCCAACACCGAAGCGCTCGTGAGCACCGCGGCAGCTCACCCGTGGATCGTCGTTGAGGCCGGCTACCACGGCGCCGCACGGAAACGAGCCGCTGACCTCGTCCCACAATGGCTCAGGGGTGGGCAGTCCATTCACGGTGCGGTACACGATATCGGCGCCGACGTGCTGACCGTCGCCGCCGAGGCTGCGCAGGGCACTGCCTGCCCCTAGGTACGCGACGCACGCATCGACGTCATCGGCCTGAATAGGCTCAACTACCCGCTCGTTGGGCGGGGAAAACTCCACCGCCACGCCCCCGGGGCTCTGCGCGGCGCAGTGATCGAACTGCCAGTCATCGGCGCTGTCGGCCCAGAACCCCACGCCCTGGAAGCGCCGCGCCACCGAACGCAGCACGCTGGCGGTGCTAGCCGCAGCCAGGTTGCCTTCGCCGCGGAACAGCTGAAACCCGCTGCTCACGCGCGCGGCCGTCACGTTCTGGATGCGCGTGTCCGGTGCGGCGTCAACCGACACGCCACCCCCAGACTCCAGCACCACACCCCCATCGATGAGCGTTCCTTTGACGACACGCTCGGGCGCCTCGCAAGGCACCTCTGACTTGCAGCGCGATTCGATCCGAAAGCCGAAACCGCGACTGTCGCGCACCAGGTTGCCGATCAAACGTGTACTTTGCATCGGGGACGGCGCGGGCCCGTCGAACGGCGACAGAGCGTGACGCCCGACCACCGAGAAGCCATTGCCGACGGCTTCCGCAAGGTTGTTCTCCAGAAGCCCATCCGAGCTTTCCTCGATCTGAATGCCGACCTTGTCCAGCGGCGGCTCAATGACGGCTCGCCCTGCGGCGACCGCGCCGCGCGAATGCAAATAGTTCCGGCGAAAGGTGACGCCTACGGATTGCACCGCTTCGAAGGCGTTGTGGTGAAAATCGTAGCCCTCGCATTCCTCTACGAGGATCTGCTCCGACTCAAGCACGCGCAGCAAGTGCGAGTGTCGTTGATTGTTCGAGCGCGCCAGCACGAGCCGGCGCAGCGTGATCTCTCGACTCTGCGAGACGATAGCCACGCTGCCGACATCAGTGCCTCGGCTTACGGCGGAGCTGCGTTTGTTCATGAACACGATGCCTTCGATCACCCAGTGCGCGCAGCCCTCTAGCCGAAGCGGAACGACCTCGGCGTCACCGCGAACCGTGGCGCTGCGCTCGTTCTCCGCCCGTACCGTGATGGGATTTCCGGCGCGACCACTGCGCGGCAGCCCGCGGCAGTCAACGGACAACACCCCCGTGGTGCCCGCCGTGTACTCGCCGGAAGCCAGCTCCAGGGTGTCACCCGGCTTGAGCCGTTCGCTGGCGAACCCGAGCGAGCGCCAGGGCAGCCCCCGAGTGCCCGGGTTCAGATCGTCGCCGTTTGGAGACACGTAGAACACGTTCGGGATGTCGGAGCCGATGGGCACTTCCTTCCCGCCCACCCAGCATCCTCCCGTCGTCCCGCAGAACGCCGCAACGAACGCGGGCAGCAAGCTCCGCGCGCCGTTACCTACAAGCGCCCTGAACACGCGCGGTAGCGGGCGCATTCGGGTAGCGCTGAACGAACCGGGCGGCCGCTGACCGCGCCTTCTCGACGTGACCGGCAGAACAATGGGCGAAGACTCGGGCCGCATCTGCTTCAGCGCGCAGCATACCCGCTGGGAAGCCGCGGTCGTAGCTTTCCAGCTTGGACAGGGCGAGCCCGGCCTTGCCAGCACGGAGCGCACCCTGGACTTCCGAGAGCAGCGCAGCTTCGTCCTGCAGACGCAACTGGGAAAAAGCCTTCGTCGCCCGCACGACGCGGCCCGGAGCATCGACCACCGGGGCCGAAGCCGCGGCCAGAGCCTCGACGCGCGCCGACGTTGATTGCAGGACCGGAGCCTGAACGGGCACCGAGCTAGCGCTCACTCGGGAGCCCAGCTCGGCTGGCTGAGCTCCACCTCCCGATTCGGGAGTGAGCGCCAAAACTCCACCGGCGCCGATCCCGACCGCTGCCACGACCACGAACCAATTCACGAATGCGCCAGCCGAACTCGCCTTCGTGGCGACCGCCATCGGCACCAGCGAAGCGGCGCCCTCCGCAGCAATGCGCGCGGCGACAGCGCCGTGAAGGCTCATCAAGTTGGCAGCCGACGGGTCAGCGCCAGCCCGACCGAGCTCAACGAGCCGATGCGCCTGTCGCTCCAACCCGGTCATTTTACGGCCTTTCCAAGCCGAATCGCCAGCTGCTGCTCGAAGGCGCGGCGCGCGGCGCGCAAGCGTGAGTAAGCCGTGTTGAGATTGAGCGCCAGCGTGTCCGCCGCCTCCGCCACGCTCATCTGCTCCAGCTCCACCATGATCAAGAGGGCGCTCCGTTCAGCATCGAGCTCCGCCAAGACTTCGTGGAGCAGCTCCGTCGCCTGATGATGCACGGCTTGCTCGAACGGACTATCCCGACTGGGCGCGGCGAGCGCCTCCATGAGCTCGCTGGGCGCGAGCGTCTCTCGCCCCGCCACGCCGCGCGACTTGCGACGTTGCCGGGCCGCCACTCGCAGGACGATTCCGAAGACCCAGGTCCGCAGGCTCGAGCGCCCCTCGAACTCCGGAAGCCGTCGGTGAATGACCAGGAAAACATCTTGTGCCGCGTCCTCGACCAACGCCTCGGGGACACCGAGGCGACGAAGATTGCGCCAGACCAGTTTGGCGCAGCTTTCATACACCTCCGCGAATACGGGCGGTGCAGGCGGCCGCGTGACGAACGATCCGACGTATTCGGGTTGTGACAAAACTCGCGAGGTCGCGCCCAAATGGGGTCACGGCGTCACTTAAGAGTATCAGTGCACCGCCCGGGCCCATTCCGTGATCTGACGCTGCAGATGGCGATAAATGTCCGGCTAGACTCCAAACTTCCACGGCTGCCCCCACCCCCGACAGAGGGAATACTCCTGTGTTTTCAGGATCTTATGCATTCTGCGACGCTTCGGCAGATCTAGAACTCTAGGCTGAGGCCAGTGCCCGCAAAGCCCGCATAGTCTGGAGTTTCAAAGACATCGCCCACACCGAGCAGCACGAACGTCGGATGGAACGGGCGAGCGGAGGCGCCGAGCTCGAGCGTGGCCGAGAGCCAGCGCGTGGCCTGCAGTCGCCCTCGCAGCGCGCCCACGCCGGCCAGGAGGAGCACGCTGCCGCTGTCCGGGTGTGTGACGCCGAAGGCCTCGGCCGAGAGAGCTTCGAGCTCGGCGCCAGCACACACTTCCAGCCCGACGGGCCGCGCCGCAAAGGCGGCAAAGCAGCCGCGTAGCTCGGCGCTATACAGCTTGAGTTCTGCGCCCACGCTGGGGCGTTGAGGTCGATACACCTTGCGGGGTTGGTGCAGAGCCGCCCTGAGCTCCAAGCGCAGCCGCCGATAGCGTAGACCCGCGCCGGCGGAGCCGAACACCGAAGGCTCACCGAGTAGCTCGGAGAGCACACCCATCGAGAGCTGCGCGTAGGGCGCGACAGGCGGGGCGCTAGGTGGCGCGCTGGACGGAGAGGGCTCTGGTGGTGGCGCTTCAGGTGGCGGCCGCTGTGCCACCTTCAGCTCAGGCTCTTCCGAGTCAGCGATCGCGAGGGAGGCGGCGGGGTCGATGGACAAGGCGAGCACGACCGAAACGGCGAGCGCGAGCGCGTCGCACGATTCGCCCTCGAGTCGCTTGCTGCCGACGCCTTCCTGAGTTTCCGTTCGGAGCTCCGCGACGTAGTGGGAGGCGCTCTCACGTTTTACCTGCACCACGACGCTGAGCGCTTGCTCAAGCGGCGCCGCCCGGCTCCCACCCAGGAGCCGCCGCACCTTGGCTAGAACCTGCGGGCCACGCTGGCAATCGTCCGGGGAAAGCCAGTTCAGGGTCAAACCCTGCGGCTCTGCCCAAGCGGAGGCCGGCGCTACGAGGGCGAGAGCCACGGCCGCGGCCCGAACGGCACTGGGTACGACGTGAAGACCCAAGGCCCTTGCCTCTTAGCCCAGTGGGCTCCCCCACGGGACAGGATTCGTACGAGCACGGCGTCGCCCAATCACTCGGGCACTTCTCGGGTGCGAGCAATCCCGTACCGCTCAAGCTTTCGGTACAGGGTGTTGCGTGGAATGCCCAGTGTGCGAGAGACGACACTAACGTTCCAGCGGGTTCCGCGCAGCGCAGCAAGAATGCGGGTCCGTTCGTCCGCCTGAAAATCGCGGCGCGACGCTGCTCGTGGTGCTGGCGGGAGCCTATCGCCAAGATCGAGGTCCTCCGCGCGCAGACGCGCTCCGGAGCACAGCACGAACGCTCGCATGAGAATATTCTGCAGCTCCCGCACGTTGCCTCGAAAGGGATGTGCCGCAAGGCGGCGCAGCGCATCCTGACCCAGCTCGAGGGGCTTGCGACCCGCCTCGCGCGCCAACCCGGCCAGGATCTTCTCGCATAGGGTCGGCAAGTCTTCCAGTCGCTCGCGCAAGGGCGGCAGCCGCACGCTCACGACCGCGATGCGATAGTACAGGTCTTCGCGAAACTTAGCCTGCTCCATGGCGGCGCTGAGATCGCGATGCGTTGCCGCGACGATTCGAAC
>JANNWK010000403.1:0-13570 GCA_031408355.1 Myxococcales bacterium | reverse complement strand
ACCGCCGAATCTGCCATGGCGTCACCTACTCCCACCTACCTCCACCCAAGCTGGGGCGCGCTCGTACTCCTCCTGGCCGGCTCGCTCTCCTGCAACGGACAACTGCAGGGGCCGGCCGACGGCAGCGGGCCGTCTCCCGGTCCGGGCCAGCCAGGCGGCGGCTCGAGCTCGGGCGGCGCGACGCAGGCCACCGATCCGGGGCGCGTCACCCTGCACCGACTCAACCGAGCCGAATACAACAACACCGTGCGCGATCTGCTCGGTACAGCCCAGGCCCCCGCCGACACGTTTCCGATCGACGACCGCGGCCATGGCTTTGACAACATGGCGGACGTGCTCACGCTCTCGCCCCTGCACCTCAGCGTGCTTCACAGCGCAGCCAAGGCCCTTATCAGCGAGGCCTTGAGCAACCCCACGCAGCGCGCAGCCCTTTTGACCTGCGATCTTGTGGCTCTCGGAGACAGCTGCGCGCGCCTGGTGCTGAAAGGCTTTAGTGCTCGCGCCTGGCGCAGGCCCGCGACCGAAGAGGAGCTCGATCGGCTGATGCTGCCCCTCGGGGTCGCGCGCGCACACGCCGACGGCACGGAGCAGGGCCTCTCGCTGGCCCTTCGCGCCGTCTTGCTTTCGCCGCACTTCATCTTTCGTGTCGAGCTCGATCCAGATCCCACATCGCTGACGCCTCACCCGCTCGGCGCCTACGAACTCGCCTCGCGGCTCGCCTATTTCCTGTGGAGCAGCATGCCCGACGCGGCGCTCTTCGAGAGTGCTGCCTCGGGCGCACTGACCGAGCCCGCCAGCTTGAACCAGCAGGCGGCGCGCCTGCTGAAAGATCCCAGGGCGCGCGCGCTGCTCGATAACTTCGCGGGGCAGTGGTTGCATCTGCGCGCCATCGATACGCTGCTGCCTGATGCAACGACCTTTCCGC
This sequence comes from Myxococcales bacterium, assembly GCA_031408355.1. Lineage (GTDB taxonomy): Bacteria > Myxococcota_A > Polyangia > Polyangiales > Polyangiaceae > PMG-095. The sequence goes on along the minus strand of JANNWK010000403.1, from coordinate 12,645 downwards.
AACTGGATACGGCGCTGCTTTCGGCCATGCGGACCGAGACCTCGATGCTCTTCAGTGACATCGCCTTTGGGGGCTTGCCGCTCCTGCAGCTGCTCACGGCCGATTTCAGCTACATGAACGATCGACTTGCCAGCCACTACGGCCTGGCTTCGGTCGGTTCGAACGAGTTTGTGCGCGTAGACCTGACGGGCAATCCCCAGCGCGGCGGCCTGCTGGCTCAGGCGGGGTTTCTGACCCTCACCTCACATCCGACCCGCACTTCGCCCGTGGTACGGGGCAAGTGGGTGATGGACGAGCTCTTGTGCGCGACCGTTCCCCCGCCGCCCGGAGATGTTGACGTTGCAGCCACCGCCATGGCGAGCGCGCAAGGCCTCACGCAGCGGCAGGCCCTCGAGCTGCACCGGGCCGATCCGAAATGCGTCGCCTGCCACCTGGTAATGGATCCCATTGGGCTCGGACTTGAGAACTACGACGCTGTAGGCGCCTACCGCACCACCGACGCCGGCGCCGTCATCGACTCCGCTGGGGAATTGCCCACCGGCGAGACCTTTTCGGGAGCCAAGGAGCTGGCCCGAGTGATCGCCCAGACGCCAGACTTTGCCCGCTGCGTGGCGAGCAAGCTGTATACGTACGCGCTGGGGCGACCGCCGAGCAGCGCGGAAGGCCACCTGGACGCGAGCGCGCTGGACGCCTTGGCCGAAGCCTTCATCGCCAGCAACTACTCGTTTCAGGAACTCACCCTGCGCATCGTGGCTAGCCCCACCTTCTTGAACCGCCGCGGCGAGCCGCTGGCCGGAGAGGCGCTGTGATGCGACAGCCTCGTTCCCAAGGCCCGCGCCTGTCTCGACGACTATTGCTCGGCGGCGGTGCCACCCTGGTAGGCCTCCCGTTCCTCGAATCCGCGTTGCCGCGCGCTGCTCGCGCGCAAACGCCAGCCGCTCCCGTTCGGCTCGTGTACCTGTACCTGCCCAACGGGCTCAACATGGCCACGTTTCGCCCGACGACCAGCGGCGCGGCCTACGAGCTGCCGCCGATGTTTACCGGTCTTTCCGCGCTCAAGCCCGAGTTCTCGGTGGTCACTGGCCTGGAGAACATCAACGCGAACCCGGATGGGCCGGGCGACCACGCTTCCGGAACGTCCTCGTTCATCACCTGCGCCCACGCCAATAAGTCGGAGTCGATCATCAATCTTGGCGTTTCCGCGGACCAATTGGCCGCGCAGAAGTTCGGCATGCTCACGCGGCTTCCGTCCCTTCAGCTGGGCATCGATGGCGGCGGCGCCTCGGGCGGCTGCGATAGCGGCTATAGCTGCGCGTACACGCGCAGCATCTCGTGGGCCGACGCCACCACTCCGCTGCCCAAGATCGTGGATCCACGCCAGGCCTTCGACCAGCTCTTCCAGGGCTTTGATCCGGGCGCTTCGGTCGCTGAGGCCGAAAAACGACGCGCCTATGACAAAAGCGTGCTGGACGCCGTGACGGCCGACGCCAGCAGCCTGCTGCCCAAGCTCGGTGCCGGCGATCGCCGCAAGCTCGACCAATACCTGACCGGCGTCCGAGAGCTCGAAACACGCCTGGTAAACCTCGGTCCCCAGGTCACCTGCGCGCCGGGTACGGCGCCAGCTTCGAACAAGGACCTCGACTACCCCGCCCACGTCAAGGCCATGCTCGACCTCACCGCCCTCGCCCTGGCGTGTGACGCGACGCGCATCGTCAGCCTGATGTTCGGCAACGCCGTCAGCAGCCGAACCCACCCTTTTCTGGGCATCACCGAAGGGCATCACGACATCTCCCACCACGGCAGCGATCCGGTGAAGCTCGCCCAGCTCGCTACCATCGGCGCCTGGGAGCTCGCGCAACTCGGCTATTTGCTCGGCCTGCTAAAGGCGCTGCCCGACTCGGTCGAGGGTCAAGACATCCTGTACAATTCGGCCGTCTTTTGCTCGAGCGACATCTCCGATGGCAACCGGCACAACCACGACGACATGCCGATAGTCCTCGGGGGGCACGCGGGCGGCGCGTTCACTCCGGGAAGCCACATTGCCTATCCGAACGTGAAGGGGCAGCCCAAAGAGAAGGTTTCGAACCTCTTGGTCACCATGTTAGAGGCCACTGGAGTTACTGGTGCGACGCTCGGCGACAGCACGGGTGCCCTCACCGGGCTCTAGATAGCACATGACCCTCAACCTAAACGGACACTCGGGCTGGCTGCTCGTCGCAGCAGCGCTCAGCGCCGGCTGCGCGAGCGACGCGGACTCCCCCAGCGCGAACCCGGCGGCTTCTGGGAGCGCCGGCGGGCCCGTGACGAACACGGGTGGGCAGGCGGCGGCCGGAGGCAGCGGCGCGTCCGGCAAGGCCGGCAGCAGCAGCGGAGCCGGCGGCGACCCCGCGAGCATGGCCGGCACGAGCGCTACGGGCGGCACTACGGGCGGCGCTACGGGCGGCGGCGGGACGAGCGGTTCGACACCGAGCCCGGGTTGCGGAACCGCGGCGAGCCAGGTCCTGAATGAGTGGGTGGAGCAGCCGAAGCTCCAGGTGGCGGGCGTCGACCGACAATGGTGGGTCTGGCTGCCCAATAACTACGATCCTGCGCGAGCCTACCCGGTGGTGTTCGCGTTCCACGGCTGCTCCAACGCAAGCAACATCGTCCCCATGCAGAAGGAGACCGGCGACGACGCCATCCTGGTGCGTGGCACCGGCATCTCCGACAACGTGTGTTGGGACGCCAGCGCCGGCGGTGACGACCTTAGCTTCTTCGATCAGATGCTGGCCGGCGTGTTGGCCAACCATTGTGTGGAATCGTCGCGCGTCTTCGCCACAGGTTACAGCAGCGGTTCCTGGCTCATCAACATGCTGGAATGCCAGCGCGGCGACAAATTCAGAGCCACCGGCACCGTCTCGGGCGGCACGCCGGGACCCCAGAACAACTGCAAGGGCAAGTTCGCTCGCATCTTCGTGCACGATGCGGACGATCAAGACAACAAGATCCAGGGCAGCATCAGCGAACGCGATCGCGTGCTCACGCAGAACCACTGCACCGCGGGGGCGGACCCGGTTGCGGAGGCGCCCGCTCCCTGCGCCCGCTACCAAGGCTGCGACGCTGGCTTCCCGGTCATCTGGTGCCAGACGAGCGGCAAGGGTCACGACCGCCAGGACGCGCTCGCCCCCGGCGCTTTCTGGGGCCTGTTCTCCTCGCTCTGACTGCGGAACCGCCACAGGCCCGCCAGGCGCTCTGCTAAGACCCAGCGCGATGGGTCGCTTTCCGTTTCCTCAGAATCAACGCCTGCCCAGCTGCGCCTACCCGGGCTCAGCGCACGATGGCGATGCCCTGCGCGCCTTCCACAACTTCAAGGCTGAGATCGTCACCGCCGAGGGGGCCTGCGGCTTCCTGCGCGCCAGGCGGCCTGACACACCCGACGGCGTCGTGAACTCGACGGTGTCGGAGGGCATCGCCTACGGCATGCTTATCGCCGTCATGTTCGACGACCAGCCGCTCTTCGATGCGTTCTGGCAGTACGCGCTGCACTTCCTGAACTCGAACGGGCTGATGAGCTGGTACATCGCCCCCGACGGCTCGGCCGCACTCGGCTCGGGCGGCGCCACCGACTCGGATGAAGACATGGCCTGGGCGCTGGTGATGGCGCACCGCCAGTGGGCTGGGAAGGGAGCGCTACGGGAGAGTTACCTCAGCCACGCCCAGCGGCAGATCGAGCGGCTCTGGGAGTTTGAGGTAGACCACGGCAGCTGGCCCGGCATGCTCTTGCCAGGCGACGAGTGGCGCGGGCAGAACGTCTTCAACCCTTCCTACTTCGCGCCCCATCAGTACCGCCTGTTTGGCGAGATCTCGGGCGATCGCCAAGGCTTCCAGCAGGTCATTGATCGCGGCTACGAAATCGTGAACGCGAGCCTGAACCCGGCGAACGGCAATCGCGAAAATGGCCTGGTGCCGGCCTGGTGCGACGCCTCAGGCACGCCCGTTGAGGCCTTCCCGGGCGCAATGATGAACTACCAGTCCGACTCGGCGCGCCTGCCGTTTCGGCTCGGCCAGGACTGGGCCTACCACCAGGAGCCGCGCGCCCGAGCCTACCTGGCCAAGGTGAGCGCGTTTTTCGCGGGCATCGGCGCCGAGCAGATCGGCGACGGCTACAACCTGTCTGGCGCAGCGGAGCCGGATCCGCGCGCCCCACAGCCCAACCCGGGCTCGGCCGTGTTCGTGGGCAGCGCCGCCGTGGGCGCGCAGCACGACCCACGCTACCTGCCCTTCATCGAGAGCGCCTACCAGCGCGTGCGCACGGGCAAGCTACTTGCGCGCAGCCGTTACTACAATCACTGCTGGACCGTGCTTTCGCTGCTGATGCTCAGCGGCAACCTGGTCAGCTACCCGGAGTGAGGTGGGCTCGGCTTCACATCACCGTGACTGATTTTGCCAGGTTGCGGGGCTTGTCGATGTTGTAGCCCTTGGCGAGCGCCACATGATAGGCGTACAGCTGCAGCGGGACGGCGTTGAGGATGGGCGACACCGCCGTATGATGCGGCGGCATCGCGATCACGTGATCGACGAGTGCACGCGTCTCTTGGTCGTCGGCGGCTGCGATGGCCATGATGAACGCGCCACGAGCCTTGAGCTCACGCAGATTGCCGAGCATGCGCTCGCGCGTCTCGTCCGGCGGCACCAGCGCCCAAACCGGGCTACCGGGTTCGATGAGCGCGAGCGGGCCATGTTTCATGGCAGCACCAGACAAGCCCTCGGCCGGCAAGTACGCGATTTCCTTGAGTTTGAGCGCCCCTTCACAGGCGACCGGCACGTTCACGCCTCGCCCGATAAACAGCGTAAAACGGGCGTCGCAGAAGCGCGCGGCCAGCGCCTTGCACGCGTCCGCGTGCTCCAGCATCAGCTTCAGGTGCCCAGAAAGGGCCTCCAGCCCGAGCACCCACGCGCGGCCATCAGCGGCGGCCATGTCGCGCATGCGCGCGAAGCGCAGCGCCAGGAGCTCCGTCGCCAATACCTGGGCCGTAAAGGCCTTGGTCGAGCAGACGCTGATCTCCGGACCCGCGTGCACATACACGCCGAGATCCGTTTCGCGGGAGAGTGAGCTCCCCACTACGTTGGTAATGCCGGCGACCAGCCCGCCGCGCAAGCGGATCTCGCGCAAAGCTGCCAGCGTATCGGCGGTCTCCCCGCTCTGCGAAATGGCGACGTACAAGGTCTGCCTGTCGACGATCGGATTGCGCACCGCAAGCTCCGCCGCATCCTCGGCCGAAGCCGGCATGCGGGCGTAGCGGCTCATCAAGTAGGCTCCTACCTGCGCGCTATACAGGCTCGTGCCGCACGCGAAGTACACGATCTGTCGGATGTCGAACAGTCGCGACTCATGCTGCTGCAGCCCGCCCAGACGCGCAGAACCCACGACCGGATCAAGCCTTCCGCGCATCGAGCGATCCAGCGCCGCTGGCTGTTCATGGATCTCCTTGAGCATGAAATGCGGAAAGCTGCCGAGATCCGCGTCGTCCGCTTGATGCAGGATCTTCTCGATGCGCTTCTCGCGGCTACGCTGCTCGAGGTCGACCGTCTTGATGCCGCCCGCGGTCACCTCGGCGACTTCGCCCTCGTCGAGCACGATCATGCGGTCCGTGTACGGTCGCAGCGCCAAGGCGTCGGAGGCGATGAACGAACCGCCGTCGCTCAAGCCGATGACCACCGGGCTGCCGAGGCGCGCCGCCACGAGCCGCTCCGGGTCATTTCGGTCGACCGCGACCAGGCCAGCGGTGCCCTCAACGCGTTTCATCGCTGCGACCACGGCGTCGCGCAGGCTGAGCCCCGCCCCAACCCCGCGACCTATCAACTCGGCCAGCACCTCGGTGTCCGTCTCCGAACGAAACCTCGCACCGCTGGCCACGAGCTCGGCGCGCAGCGCCTCAACGTTGTCGACGATGCCGTTGTGAACAATCGCGATACGCTCTTGCAAATCCGTGTGCGGGTGGCAATTGGCCTCCGTGACGCCACCATGCGTCGCCCAGCGCGTGTGGCCGATGCCGACCTTGCCGGGGAGTCCCTCGGGGTGCGCCTCCTGCAGCACGCTCAAATGACCGACGCGTCGGGCCAGATGCAGGCCCTTCTCGGAGACGGTCACGACCCCAGCGGAATCGTAGCCCCGGTACTCCAGGCGACGTAGCCCGCCCACCACGATGTCCCAAGCGGCCTCGGATCCGACGTAACCCATGATTCCGCACATTCGCAGTGTCTCCTTATCGCTAGCCGTAGATGCGACGACGGATTTGTCGCGCGCTGAGCTCGGGGGCCTTGAACCTGAGCGCGCGCAGCTCAGTCGCGATGCGCTCGAAAATTTCGGGGTTGCTCTCGCCCTCGGTTTGGAGCTGGGCGTGGCGCTCGGCGATGAACTCGTCCACGCCCACTCTCAGCGAATCCAAGATCTCCGCCACCGCGCGCGAGGCCTGCGCCCGACTCAGCCCGAGCAGGGTCTGCAGGCGTTGCTCAGCGTCGGGAACGAGCATGCTCACCCGCCCACTCTGTCAGGCCACGCTGGCGAGGTCCAAGAATTTGCCCGAAACCGGGCAAGCCAGCCAAATTGCTGTGCCGGTAGCTAGCCCTTGAGCTTGCGAGCGCTCGCCAAGAGCACGCACAGCGACACGACGTCCATCGCGGTTTCGACCTGCGAAGCCGGCGGTAGGGACGGAGCGATCCGGATGTTCCGGTTGCGCGGATCCTTGCCGTGCGGGAAGGTCGCGCCGGCCGGAGTGAGCTACACGCCAGCTTCGTCGGCCAGCTTGACGATCTCACTGGCGCAGCCATCGAGGCTATCCAAGCTGACGAAATAGCCACCGCGCGGCTTCGTCCAGCTCGCCAGGCCCGTGCCGCCGAGTTCGCGCTCGAAGATGCGGGTGACGGCCTCGAACTTCGGCCGCAAAAGCGCCGCGTGCTGCTGCATGTGCACCGTGAGGCCCGAGAAATCCTTGAAGAAGCGCACGTGCCGAAGCTGGTTCAGCTTGTCAGGTCCGATGGTCTGAATCGCCAAATGTCGTTTGGCGTCCGCGATGTTAGCGGCGCTGGACGCCAGAGCCGCCACCCCAGCGCCCGCGAACGAGATTTTCGAGGTGGAAGCGAAGACGATCGGGCGGTCCGGATTGCCGTGCTTGGCCGACGCCGCAATGATTTCCTGAAGCGGGTCGGTGGTGTCGAAAAGATCGTGAACGGCGTAGGCATTGTCCCAAAACAGCCGAAAATCAGCGGCCGCTGTGGGCATCGCAGCGAGCCGCCCGACCACCTCTGCAGAGTACGTCTCGCCCGTCGGGTTGGAGTACTTCGGCACGCACCACATGCCCTTGATGCTGGCGTCCGCTGCCACGAGCTGCTCGACGGCGTCCATGTCTGGACCGTCCGCATTCAAGTTCACCGTCACCATCTCGATGCCGTGGTGCTGACAGATGGCGAAGTGGCGATCGTAGCCTGGGCTGGGGCACAGGAACTTGATCTTGGACTTCAGCCAGGGACCTTCACCGCCCGGCACGCCGTGCAGAAGCCCGCGGACGACGGCATCGTGCATCATCGTCAGGCTCGAGGCGCCGCCGACGATCAAGTTGGCCGGCGTGGTCTCGAGCAGCGCAGCGAAGAGCGCCTTCATCTCGGGCAAGCCATCGAGCCCGCCGTAGTTGCGCGCGTCGGTGCCGTCGGCGGCCTTGTAGTCCTGCGCCGAGAGCGCGACGTTGAGCGGATTGGCCAGATCGAGCTGCTCGCTCGACGGCTTGCCACGCGTCATATCGAGCTTCAGCCCCTGCTGCTTGATGGCAGCGAAGCGCGCCTCGTAGTCGCTCAGCTTCTGGACGATTTCTTGGGGATTGGTCGGGGTAAGGGCGGTCACGGCACCGCTCCTTTATCAGAAACCTGGCCGGGTGCGAGAGCCCTCACCGAGCTGCCGGAATTTCCTCAGAGATACAGCTCGCCGGGGCGCCGGGCGGGACGGCGCGAAGCCCACCACCCACGACGCCCGCTCAAGGCCGCGAGCAGGGCAAGGACGGCAGTCCACGCCCCATTACCGGGGCTCGACGCCCCGGACTGCCGGCACGCACACGAACCCTCCACGGTCCCTCCGGAGCTGCCCGGCGGCAGCGTGACGGAAACCGGCGCGTTCCCTGCTGCGCCGCCGCTTCCCGCGGGATCCTGCCCAACCGCCGCGAAGCCTCCCGGCGAACCAACGACCGTCGTCGTGCCGGAGTGACCGCCGAGCCCGCCCCCTCCCAGTCCACCACCGACCCCGCCCGCGCCCGCGCTCGGCTCCACGACAATCGCACCGTTGCCGACCTTGAACGGCATCCCTGTTGCCACGTTGCCAACTTCGTAGATGCGTAAACCCGAAGCGCTGCCGTCGTTCCACTTGGCGGTTTCGAAGTCCTTCGCTGAAAACTCGTCGACGCCGGCGCCCGTGAAGAAGTCATCGGCATCGCTGCCGGGCTCGGGCCAGGTGGTTTGGTCGAGCTCCTTCTTCCCGTCCGCCTGCACCACGGCCAAGCTGAGCAGGTTCGGTGGATCGTTGCGCCCGATGCCCTTGTCGAAGTGCAGTAGCAAGAGGCCGTCACCTTCGATGGTAGCGAAGCGCCCGCTGCTTTGGACATTGGACCAGAAAAAGCTCTCCTCGCTGTTGCCCGGATTCTGAAAGCGATAGCCAGTGCCGTTCAGCTCCGCCGTGTACAGGGCGTTGGTGTCTCGAGGCACGTCGACGACGTCGATCCAGCCCTGATCCGCCCGATACAGATCGTTGATGCCGGGCGGGTTCTTCTGGCTGGCACCGTTGCCCATGATGCAATAGTTGCCGAACCCGTAGAGATCCGGCCAGCCGAAGAGCATGTGGCCAACCTCGTGGCTGAACGTGTAGAGCCCTGGAACGTCACCCAGGTTCGTCATCATGTAGCGCGCCAGCCTGACGCCATCGCGCATTTGGTTCGAACCGCTGGCGTGTGGCCAGAGCCCCTGCGCGAACACCTCCGCTTCGCCCGCGTAAACCAGGCTTATCGCATCGACCTTGCCGTCGTCGTCGTTGTCGTACTTCGCAAAATCAACGAGCGGGTCGAAATGGGCCAGCACCTCGTCGACGAGCTCGTTCGAACGCTCGTAGCCGTTGCCGCCCTCGTAATAGGACTTTGGATTCTTGGCTCGATAGAAGCCGAAAATGTCGTTCTGGAAGTCGACCATCCCGTTCGAGTTGTCGCGGAAGTAGTCGCGCACCGAGCCGTTCAGACCGTTTTCCGCGTAGCCCTCTTGGTTCAACCAACTTTCAATCTGAGGCTTCGAGAGGCCCGGCGCCTGGTCGCTGAAGTCGACGAGCAGCGTGAGCCCATAGACCACGCCCTTCGGGTGCGGGTACAGGCCGAGGTTCGACGCGGCGAACGCTGTGCCCGCCTTCGCCTGGCGAGCCGACGCTTCCTCCGGCCACGCCGGCACGACTTTGCCCTCCACGACGATCAACGCCTCGGCCGGCGCCGCCCAGGCTGACGCGCAAAGTGCTGCCAGGAGGGCGAGGCGAAACGCGCGCGCTACCGCTCGGGTCATGCAAGCCTAGGTCGCGGTCGGGCCCCGCCGCGGCTCAACTTCAGGGGTGAAGCGCGCTCGCTTCGCGCAGAGCCGGAAGATTGCACTCTGGACGTCCAGGAACGCGCTCCTCAGAAGCGCGGGACGGGTGATTCCGAGATAGAGGTCGGGGGCTCGGGACACGTAGGCGCATGCGCGAATTTCTGGCTCTGGTCGCTCTTGGGGCCATGCCCGTGGTGGGTTGCGTGAGCGGAGTCATCGGTCCGGAAAGCGACTCCGCCGAGGTCGAGAACGGCGGGGGAACGTCGAGCCGCGCCGGCACGGCAGCCAACCTGGGCGGCCGGAGCGCGAACGCCGGATCTCCCGGCGCGGGCGGCGCTCGGCCCGGCACGGGGGGCGGCTCCGGCACCGTTAGCCCCGGGGGCGGGAGCGGCGGTCAGGCCACTTCGGCCGCTGGCAGCGGCGCCGTGACGCCGATCGGACCCGAGTTCAAGCTGCTTTGGAAAGACGAGTTCGACAGCTTCGACGCGAGTCGCTGGGCGAAGGCAGACCACACGTTCATCGAGAACCTGGGGCGCTTCACGCCGGACAACGCTGTCATCGAGGGCGGCCTGCTGAAGCTCAGGGTCACCAAGGTTCCACGCGGCGACCGGCCGTACTCTGCGGCAGAGCTGTACTCGCGGGCGGAGTACTCGTTCGGCCGCTACGAGGCCCGCATCAAGTTCTGCAAGGGCTCGGGCGTCGTGTCCTCACTCTTCACCTACAAGGACGATGCGCTCAACCAATGGGAGGAAATCGACATCGAACACCTGGGCAACCTGCCGAGGTCGATCCAATACAATCTCATCTCGTCGCCCGCGGGCGACGGAAACAACCGGCTCTATCAGCCGTTTGTCGTGCACTTCGACTATCGCCCTAGCGAGGAATTTCACGACTACGCCATCGAATGGAAGCCCGAAGGCATCACGTTCTACGTGGACGGGGTCTACAGTCACAAGCTCGTCCAAGCGCGTATCCAACACGCGGCGCGTCTGCGGATGAACGCCTGGCCCACCAACAGCGCTGAAACCAACTTTGCAGGCCCGCTCGATACGAACGCGATCCCCTGCGAGGCCCAGTATGAATGGATGGCGGCCTACGCCTACCAGCCCTAGCGCCGACTACAGCCACAAGATCATCGGAATGATCGCCTCGGCCTCAGCCTGGATCTGGTCGAGCGCCGCGTCGTCGAGACGCAGCTCGCCGCGGGCGATCTCGAAGTCCAGCTCCGAGACGACGTCGCCAGCGATCGCCACGCCCTGCGCGTCGGCCGGCCCCACGACATCCGCGCCGAACGAACGACTCACGCGGTCCGCAATGCAGATGGCGGCCGCCACCTTGGAAAACTCGCCCGTGTGCAGGTGATGGTGGTGCGCCACCACCTCCTCAATCGCCGTCGGCAAGCCCCAGACTCGGGCCAGGTGACCCGAAGCGCGTTCGTGGAGCGCGTCCACTTCTTGCCACAGTTGCTCGAGCGGCGGGCTCTCGGAACCTTCAAGGTGCGTGACGGCGAACAGGAGCCCCGCAAAGCCGACGTCGTGGAGGAGCGCGCACAAGAAGGCGTGATCCCCATCGATGCGCGCCTGCTTGCAGACGATCCGGGCCAGGTAGGCGGTGACGGTGCTGTGCCGCTGCACCTGCGCCACGGTCTCAGCATACTCGGCGAGATCGAAGACCCCGCTGCGCAACGTCACCTCGAACACCATATCGCGCACGAGCTTAAACCCGAGTCGCACCACAGCGTCCTTGAGCGAGGTGATCGTCGAGCGCCCCGAGTAAATGGGCGAACTTACCAGGCGCATGACGCCACCCGCGAGCATCTCATCCTGCTCGAGCAAGCGCACCACGTCGGCGGCGTTAGCCTCACTCTTTCCCGAAAGCGCAAGCAACTCCAGCGCGACGTTGGGCAGCGCCGGTGGCACGTACGCCGGATCTTCGAAGACCGAGACCAAGCGCTGGCTCAGGGCCGTCGTGATCATCGAATCATTCACGGGGCCAGCCTAGCGCGGAGCGGCGCGGAAAAGTGCCGCAGTTGAGGCCGGCCCGAGGACGCGGGCACGGCTTGGCCTACGGCGCGGGGCAATACAGCAGCGCCACGCTGCTTTCGGCGGGCGCCCCGCCGCCAAAGCGGATCCGGCGCGGCGCCGGTCCGAGACAATCGGCAGCCAGCTCCGCACGGCCCACGTTCGCTTCCCCCACTACCGCGCTGAGATAGCAATAGCCCGGGACCGCCGGCACGTCGTCTTCCGTCTGGCACGCCTCGAGCGAGCCGCCCGTGAGCTGCTCGAGCTCACACAGGCAAACGTCGGCGCAGGCGAGCCCGGCGCCGCAGTAGCCCACCTGCTCGAGCGCAGCGCGCAGCTCCGTCGCGTCAGCCGCCGGCACCGGTGAAAGGCCCTGAGCGGCGTCACACGCGCAGGCGCCCGTGGAAGCCGTGACGACCGCGCACTCGATGCGCCCGTCGGCGTCGAGCGCGAGGCCGGTGTTCAAGCAACTGCGCCCCACCTGCCGAGCGACGCGACCGGCCAGAGCGTCCATCGCGGGCCGGTAGCCATAGCTCTCGGAACTGGGCAGGCCCACCTTCGGGCAGGCAGAGGCCACGATGCCGTGTGCGCCCACCGCCTTCAGCACCTGGAGCTCGCGAAGACCAGGGTACGCCTTGCCGAAGTATTGAGTGATGCCCGCCGCGCCGCCGCCCGGCGGCTGGCAAAGCGACCGATTGTACGGCAGGTCGGTATCAGCGCAGTCGCAGGCGTTCATCTGCGATGCGTCGCAGACGATGGGCGTCGCCAGCGGGAAGGTGCAAGCGTACTGCAGATCCCCACGATCCAGGTTGTAGGCTTCATGGCCATTGATGGCGTTCGCTTGCGGATTGCTGGCGGCCGCCGAGACGAGCGACTCGCTCGGCACCACCGGGTTGGCCATGGGTAGACCCGCGAGGGTCGTGCGATCTTGGGGTGTTTCGAACATGAACGGATCGCCCGGCGGCACCGGCGGACTAGCCCCTGGATCACCGAGGATCACGTCCCAGCGCTCTGCCGATAGCGGCCCGGATTCGCCCAGAAA
>JANNWK010000402.1:0-1504 GCA_031408355.1 Myxococcales bacterium | reverse complement strand
GAAGGGCGGGCTCCTGAGCGCGCTCAGGAGCCCGCCCTTCATCCATCGGGGGGGGCTTGCGCGGCTGCGTGCGCCGCTGAGGCCTCGAGCGTCGCCGCTCTTGCTGCGCGGCGGCCTGCGCTGCCGATGCCGCTTCGTCGGCCTCGTTGTCGGCTGGCTTCTCCTCGAGCCGCGCTGCGGCGTCCGAGACTTCGTCAAGCGCTGCGTCGGCCGCCTTCGCCTTGTTGCGCGCAGCAACGGCTAGCAGTGCGGCGCCGCCGACAATCATGAGTAGGGTGTTAGACTTCATCCGGCTCCACGCATCCCGAGCCGTGCGCTCGGGTCCTCGATTCGTCCGTTGCCGCGCACCACTAGCGCGTGTTTCAGGCCTGGCCGGATGTCGCGGACGAGTGGCCGCGCGCGCCGTTCGCCGTTTGCCCACAGCCACGCCACGAAATAGGCGACGAGGTCTTCGCAGTCTCCGCGCTTGCTCAGCAAGAGCGCACGTGCGGTCTGCCAGCGCTCCTCGCCTGGCTCCTCGCGACGGTAGCGGATCCCGGTCCGATAGATCTGGGGGAACGTGTCACCCGAGCGCATTTGCGACAAATTCGCGAGTGCGAGCCCTGCAACGAGAGCCTGAAGCTCTGCCGTCGTAGAGATCCCATATACGCGCGGGCGGATGTCCATCAGGCCGCAGGACCGAAGAACGCGCCGTAAAGCGTGATCGGTGGCGATTCGCCATTGCCCGGATGCATCACCGTGATCTCGATTCCTACGCCAGTCTGCGCGGTATCTCCGCGCAGGTTCGTGCCGATCGCCTCGGGGCCGAACGCGGATCCAGGCACGGGGCCGTCGCCGGTATTCTGCGAAATTCTGGAAATCTTGATGTCCTCGATCAGGAGCCCTTGAGACTGCGTAGCGAGCACAAAGCGCTCAGGACGAAAGGGGTTCGTCACCTGGACTTGGATCGTTCTGGTCGTCCCTGGCAGGATGACCTGAGGCTTAATTCCGCAAAAAAGCCGTGGCAGCTTCGAGGGGTCGAGGTTGCCGCCGCGCGACCGTCCGCCTTGGGCTCCGCGGCGCCGGCCTCCTGAGCCTATCTGTGTGCGTTCCAACGTCGCGTAACCAAGGTCCTCTTCTTCACCGTCGTAATCGCCACTGAGCAATTCCCGTTCGAGCATGTCGTCGATGTCGTCGCGTGCCATTTTTCACCTGTTTTTGGGGGAGGGGTCGAACTGTGTGTCAGTCGTCGATCTCGACGTCGTCGTCCGTGGCCGACTCGTGATAGCCGTTGCGCATGGGTGGGTTAGGCACGTCCGCAGCAGCGCCGATCGACGTGCTCCCGGTGCGTGCGTACGTGTACGCGCCAATAGTAAGGAAACCCGTTCCGGCCGCTTGTACGATGCGACCCGTTCGACCCGAGAACAGCCGCGGGCCAGCGAGGGCCAGCGCGCCGCCGTACAGCAAACTAGGCTCAATCCCGGCAACTGTGGGGAGGTTCCACTTCTCTTTTTTGGCGTGACCG
>JANNWK010000401.1:0-2542 GCA_031408355.1 Myxococcales bacterium | reverse complement strand
CGCGGACAATCTTGGCGCGCTTGAGCCTCAGGCGCAGGGTGATCTCGGCGTCCGCTCCCTGGCTGGTCGCCGCGGCGGCTATGAGCGCCTCGACAGCGGCCATGCGCCGCAACTGCGGGGGCGTGCCTGCCTCTGGAATGGCCCCGCTGGCGATCACTTCCCCGCCTCGCAGGATGAGGCCGTCAGCGTCGTCCTCCCCGAAAGTTTTGGCCCAGCGTTCGCCAAGCTCGGCCAGCCCGGTCGGGTGCTGGCTCCGCTTGAGATGGGCCTGGGCGAGCTCGATCCTGAAACGGTCGCGATCGGTTTGCGGCAGGTCGCGACGGGCGACGTCCATCGCGGACTTGATCCAGGTCGCAGCCTTCGCCTCGCCGCCGCAGTCGCGCGAGCCCAGAGCCTCGGCGGTCAAGGCGGCGTGGGCCAGCGCTAGGGCGGCCTCGCGCCCTGCCGCGTCCATCAGGCCGTCGGCGTCCGCCTGGAGGCGGGCGCAGGTCTTGGCGATGCGCTCAGAACTGCCAGAGCCCGTCCGGCTTTCGTCATCTTCGGCGGCGTCGACAAGATCAGCCAGCAGGTGGAGGCGGGGTGCGCCGCTCAGCGATGCGGCGTCTGCCGCCGCCAGGGCCGAGAGCGCGTTCCGCAAGCGATCGGCCGTGCCCGGATCTTGGCGGACGCTATCCTCGAAGGAAATCAGGGGCCAGCGCATCGCCCAATCGGCGGCGAGGGCGGGGCCAGCCGCCAGGGTCAGGATGACGGCGAGGATCGCGCGCAAGCCGGTCACTCGACCCTTGGCGTTCTGGGGGCAGCCGCCGGGGTTGTCGAGGCGGGCCCAAGGCAGGCGCTGGCGGCTTGGACTGGCGCGCGCGCAAGATCGTCCGAGCCGATCGTTGGCCGCGTTGAAGGCGAGCTTGCAGCGCCCCGCGAGAGGACGATGGATTCGCGGGGCGACAAGGAGATCGTGCGGGCACCGCACTGCACCGCCATCACCTTCTCGCCCGACCAGATCACGCCCAGGCCACAGGCGCAGGCGGCAAGGGCTGGCGGCGGGGACACGAGCTGGGTGCGGTAACGCACCGGGCCGGGGGTGCCGGCCGCGGGCCAGGCAAAGAATTGGATCTCCTGGCTGACCGCCCGGATTTCACCGATTTTGGCCGAGGCGAGGACAAGGGCGGCAACCAAGAGCGGCGCCGAGATCACCTGGCTTGCAGCGCGGGTAGCGCGCATCAGCCCGCTCATCCGCGCGCGCCTGGCCGCCCAATCCGCCAGCCAGACCAGTCCGAAGGCGAGCGTCAGGATCGCGCCACACGCGCTAACCAGGGAAACGATCGCCTCGGCCAGCGGCAACGCGAGATTGAGCGGCGAGTCAACGAGGCCCGCTGTGAGAAGTCCCGGTGCCAGGACGGCGAGCGCGCAGGACACCAGGCTGGTCAGGAAGGCGGCGAAAGTGGCGCTGGCGCGCTGGTCGGGCGACAGTGCCACGTAGACGGCAGCCAAGATCAGCAGCGGCAGGAACCAGCTCACGATGACGAAAAACTGCAAGGCCGCGTCGTTGAGTGACACCAGGCCGACCAGCTGCAGCCCGAAGTGACTGAGAAAGCCTTTCAGCTGCCAGATAGAGAGGAAGATGGAGATCGCAGACGAGAGCGGCAGAAGGTGCGAAAGCGAGCTCCAGAGCCGCCCGAATGGCGGCGCCTCTCGCGTCGACAAATCGCTCATGCCCATGGTCCCCCAATCTGAAGCTGGGGCATGACATGGCGCAGGTCAATCCGGGCAGCGCGGCATCGCACGGACTTCGGTCCGCCGCGCGCCGACCAAATGATCCGCCCCTCGCCGCAAGACCGCCAATGTCACACTGGCGTCCGAAGCGAGCCGCCCGTGGAGCCGCACAATAGGTTGCTCCGGTGAGCGTGCCTTGCTGGCTCCGTCGCCTGGGTTGGGATGCTAGATCGCATCGACCAGCCCGCCCACATAGCCCCGCACATCCCGAGGCCAGCCTTCGCAGAGCTTGTGGAACTGCTTGTAGTCCCTGGCGAAGAACGCCCTCGTGGCCTCCTCGAAGCCCGGCAGGTTCCCTGCAAGCGTGGACATGACCCGATAGGCCACCTCCTGCGCCCGACGCGCGGCGTCGGCTTCGACGCCCTCCCGACGCGCTGCCTCGACCAGACGCCGCAGGGCTGCTGACGCGCCTCCGGGCTGTCCAGCCAACCAGTCCCAATGTCTCGGCAGGAGTGTGACCTCACGGGCTGTCACCCCAAGCTTGGGTCGTCCTCGACCAGGTTTGGAGGCCTCTTCGTCGTGGGTCGTGTCGCCTGGCAAGGCCGCCGCATAGCGCTCCCTCACTCCTTCTCGCGTTCCGCGTAGATCCAGATCGACTGCACGACCGGTGGCGTCCTCGAAGACCACGATGCGCTCAAGCCCGGCGTCCGCGGCGGTCTTGGTGGCGAGGGCGACGACCGCCAGATCTCCCGTGGCGATCAATTTCTCGCCGGCAAAAGCAGTGAACATGGGAACCAGATCCTGGAGGCGTGCGACCGTGCTGTTGTCGATG
>JANNWK010000400.1:0-7577 GCA_031408355.1 Myxococcales bacterium | reverse complement strand
GTCAATCGTCGACCTGTCTTCGGAAAGCGCTGCCACGCACGACCGGTACGGGACCAACCGCCCGAACACCGGGTTTGAGAACGTCGCAGGGATCCGTCAAAACGCCGACGGTCACGCGAAGTTCGCCAAAAACTGCCTACTCGCTCGCCGTTTGATCGAGGAGGGTGTGCGTTTCGTCAACATCCTGTACGGCGACTTCGACTCACATTCCGGAGCAGATCCAGAGGTCGCACACCTGGGGCTGGGTATCGATCAGCCGCTGGGGGCACTGCTTGACGATCTCGAGGCGCGAGGGCTGCTTGCCGATACGCTGGTGATGATCGTGACAGAGTTTGGGCGTAACCCACTCGGGCAGGGAGACGGGCGAGATCACCACCCGGAGGCCTTCACGTGCTTGCTGGCCGGTGCCGGAGTGAAAGCTGGGCTGACATACGGAAAGACCGACGAGCTTGGCTGGACGGTGGTCGAAAACCCTGTCCATATCTCGGATTTCCACGCGACGGTGCTGCATCTATTCGGGCTGGACCACATGCGCCTAGGGCATGACCATCACGGCGTCATGCAGCGCCTGACCCCCTTGACCCGGGAATCCCAAGTCATCACCGACCTGCTGGCGTAGCAGAAGCGTGGGCAGCATTCAGCTGCAAGCACAGGTGTCTTGGCCCAGTTGCGTGGCGCGGCGGATGGCCGAGCAGCAAGGACAAGCGAACGGTTCGCCACGCAAGGTGGGGTGGGCCAAACTGTGGCCGCCGTGACTTTCCGGGAGGTCCTCAGCGGCTCGCCGTCACTGGCCTAGGCGACACGCCGTCGATCCACACTTCGATCGGCCGGGGGTGGTCGACGATGAAGGCGCAGAAGAAGCTGGGGCGGCCGTCGGGGTCGACCATTTCGGTCGGTCGCATGTCAGCGATGCGAACGGAAAAGGACTGCCAGTCGAGGCCGACCTGAACGGCTGCGAGCGGCCAAGCGACGCCGGTCTCGCGGGAGGCGAAATAGTCGTAGTCGTCCTGATCGCCGTTGCTGAAGCTGACCAGCAGCTGGGTCGGGGAGGTAGCCCGAGCCGAGAACTCGATGGACTCGGTGCTGGTCAGGTCGTAGAAGTTGTGCGTGCTGATCGTGGCGTGCGCGGGCGCTTCCCCGGCGGCGATGTGCAGGATCTTGTCGATCATCGGCCCATCGGGAAAGTCGCCGTCGCCCGCGGCGTCGAACCAGGGAAGCATGTCATCGAGCGATAGCGGCGCAGTCTCTTCGGTAGTGCCAGCCGTTCCGGCCACGGTTGCCGTCCCGGCCGAGCCACCGTTGCCAGCCTGGCCAGACCCGGGCGCCTCGCCATCGGAATGAGCCCTGCCGCCACAGGCAGCTAGCAGCGCAAGCGCCAAAACGAGTCGAGATCGGTCCATGACTAAGTCAGTGCAGCGACGCGTACACTACCTGTCACCCATTCCCCAAGATCGCGAAAATCGCTGCCACTATTCCGGTCCGGCCAGCGGCGACGACGAAACGGAGCGCCTACTCAATTTCTGCTAGCGATGAGCGAGAAGGTTTTCGGCTGCTGTAGGTCTGCATCACGCTGGTGCCGACGTGACGATCGCTCACGCGCTTAGCGCTCCGCTGGAATCCTTCGGCGACCCTGCACGCTTCAAAAGGCCGCTGGAGCGGGTGAGGCCAGCGGGCTGGCGCCTGCCGGTGATTGATCTCAGCGCGCCAAATCACTTTCCAGGCGGTACCCCAATGCCAACATCTACACTTAAAAGGGAGAAGCTCTTGTCACCTGGCCAAACTGGCTTGGCGATGATGTGGTTTACGTTGGCGCTGGTCGGCTGTGCCGAAACGACTGGGAGCGATCTGCCAAGTTCGAGTGCCGGCACCGCGGGTTCGAACGCCACTGCCGGCGGCAGCGCGACAGCGGGGTCCGGGGGAGCCACGAATGGGTCCGGCGGCTCGCCCGCTGGCAATGCCGGCAGCGCCCAAGCAAGTGCTGGTGCTGGGGGTTCTGGCGCCGGTACTGCCGGGCAGGCGGGGGCTGCCGGGGCTTCACCTGACCCTGACACGTGCCAGGTGATCCTGCTCGGAGGCCAGTCGAACATGGAGGGCAATGTGGACGCGGATCTGTTCGCGTCACTGCTCAAGGAGCTAGCAGCGCCACCGGCTGCCACCGCGCAGGTGCGCTTGGTGGGTAGCCTGGACAACTGGTACAAGACTTGGAACGACGGCTACGCGGGCTATGGCTCGACGCCAGAGATTCTCAGCCACGAGGCCGGCGAGCTCATCCGGATGCAAACCGACGGGTCGGTAGGGGACCCGCTGGCCGCGGCGCGCAGTGACGTGTGGTGCTCGTGGGAAAAGCGAGGCGAAGCAGCCAAGGCCGGTGCCCTAGAGCCTGGGAAATGCGGCAACCCGTTTGGACCGGAGCTGGTACTGGGCCACTTCCTGGGAGAAAAGTGGGCGGCGCCCATCTCCTTCGTGAAGGTCGCACATGGCGGAACCACGCTCGAGACCGACTGGCTAAGCACGAGCGCGGCTCAGGCCCATGGTCGTGAGGTGGGTCCTCTCTATGAACAGCTCAAGACGCGCATCCAGTCCCTGTCGAACGACAAGTCGTTGCTACACCCGGACTGCGCCACCCGACCGCTAGTTTGGTCGGCGTTCGTGTGGTTTCAGGGCGAGAACGACACCTTCTCGCCCAACGGGTCGACGGAGTACGAAGCGAACCTCCGCGCTCTCATCTCCGACGTCCGCGGCGAGATCGGCGTACCGAGCCTGCCGGTCATTATCGTTCAGATTGGCCACTGGGCGCACACCGCCGACAGCGCAGGAGGTGCCAAGGTTTACGACGCCCAGGCCAAGGTGGTGAGCACGACGCCGGGCGCAAGCCTGGTCGTCACCGACGACCTCAGTGGCTTCTATCACTACGACAGTGCAGCTCAGCTGATCATCGGCGAACGCGTTGCCCGCGCGCTCCTTAAGTAGACAGGTAACTATGCCCAAGGTGTCCTTGCTCTCCCGCCCACTCCCGATCGGGGCCCTCCTGGCTCAACTCGCTCTGACGGCCTGCACCGGGGAGGTCACCTCCCCCGTCGCTGCAGATCCAGCAACCGGAGGCAGTGCCAACACAGGTGGAGGTGTCTCGGGGCCGGTCACCGAGGGGATCTTCACCGAAGAGGCGCGAGCCGTCTGTGCGGGACAGCCACGCACCCCGGTCCGGCCTGTGTTGCGCCGGCTCTCGCGCCGCGAGTACAACAACACCGTCCGCGATCTCTTGGGGGATGAGCGGCGTCCCGCAGACGGCTGGCTGGCGGAGCCTTCGGCGGCGGCCTTTGACAACGACGGGATCCTGCAAGTGCTCAACCGCCAGCACGTGGAGCAGTTTCGGCTGACGGCAATGGACGTGGCTGAGAACGCCGTTGGCAGCCGCCTTGCGCAGCTCGCACCTTGCGTCGGCGCTGAGCCCACTTGCGCGCGACAGTTCATCACGGATTTTGGCAGGCGTGCCTACCGCCGCCCGCTGTCTAGCCAAGAGATTACCGCTCTCGAGACGGTCTACGCGGTGGGTGCCGAGAAGAGCTACGGCATGGGAGTTCAGCTCGCGCTCGAGACGATGCTACAAAGCCCCCCGTTTCTGTACCTCGTCAGCACGGGGACAGGCACGGGCGGTGGGCTTCCTCAAGGGGCCTTTGAGGTTGCCAGTCGTCTGTCGTATTTCCTCTGGTCGACGACGCCGGATCCTGAGCTGCTGACTGCGGCCGAGACCGGCGTGTTGGCCACGCCAGAGGGTGTGCTTCAGCAGGCCACGCGTCTGCTCGACAGCCCTCAGGGGCGCGGGACTATCGAACACTTCTACTCGCAGTGGCTGGACATAGACACGCTACCTGGCCAGACCCGCTCGCCTGCATTCCCGCCCTTCAGCCCGGATGCCATCAACTCGCTGGTGAGTGGCTTTGGAGAGTTCGTGACCCGCGCCACGTTGGGCGGCAGCTACCGGCAGCTCATGACCTCCTCCACCTTCTACGCGGACGCGGCCACGGCATCCTTGCTCGGGCTGGCGCCGCCGGCAGCCGGGGGGCTTGGGGAGTTCACCGCCCCGGCCGGGCAGCGCGCGGGCGTGCTGACCGAACCTGCCTTCCTCGCCGCACACGGCCAATACGATGGTCACTCACCGATCCATCGCGGGGTCTTCGTTCGCGAGTCCGTGTTGTGCTCACCGCCGCCGCCGCCACCTGTCGGGCTGGTGATCACGAGCCCAGCGGTCGATCCAACTCTCACGACTCGCGAGCGATTCTCGGCGCATCGGGAGGACCCTACCTGTGCCGGGTGTCACGCTTACTTTGACGAGCTGGGCTTGGGCTTTGAGAACTACGACGCCGTGGGTCGCTACCGTACCGAGGAGAGCGGCAAGCCAATCGACGCCAGCGGTCGATTGGTCAGCTACGACGGGCAGGATCGCGGATTCAAAGACGCGACCGAGCTTTCGCAGATCGTGAGCGAGAGCCCAGAGGCGAGCGCCTGCTTCCTCAAGCACTGGTACCGCTTTGCCAACGGTCGCCCCGAGGCTCAGGCGGAGGCCTGCAGCCTCGTGGACCTGTATCAGACGTTTCAAAGCAAGAGCTTCTCGATCCGCGACTTGCTTCTGCAGATCACGGTTTCGCCGGCCTTCTTGACTCAACCAGAACCCGCTAGCGAGGAGTGTGCACCATGGTGACGCGGCCTTTGTCACGACGAACGCTGCTGCGCGGCGCAGGCGGGGCAGCTCTCGCGCTTCCTTTCTTGGAGGCGATGACGAGCCCTACCGCGCTCGCGCAGACCGCACTGCCACCCAAGCGCATCCTCTTCTACTTCACTGGCAATGGCTTTCCCCCTCACCATTGGCGCGTGAACACCAGCGCGGAGAGCACGCCCACCGCGGGGCTCAACCTTAGCCGTATTCTGGCTCCGCTGGATCCGGTCAAGGATCAGTGCATCTTCATTGACGGGCTGCCGATGCTCTCGGGCCTCGACGAAAAGCAGGTGGCGTTTGCTCACGCGGCGGGCACGTCCACCCTCTATACCGGGTCCTACGCGCCGCCCGGCGAAATGTACGGGGGTGGTTCTGGCGGGGTCGGCTACCCCCTCCACGAATCCGTTGACCAAACGATCGCACGGGCCATCGGCGGGCAAACTCGTTTCCCGGCCTACTACGTCGGGGTGCAGACGTCAGGGCCCGACCTGCTCAAGTCGGTCTTCTACAACAAGGATGGCGGCGGCGAGCAGGCGAGGCCGATAACGCCGAACAGCAACCCCTATTCGGTGCGTGATGAGCTCTTTGCCGGCTTTGGCACGGGTCCGTCGGATGCGGCGTGGCAAGCGCGTCGGAATTCCTCCGTGCTGGATGCAGTGCTCGACAACTCTCGCGAGCTCAGGTGCCGGCTGAGCGGCGGCGATCGGGCTCGCCTCGAGCTCCACATGGAGCAGGTTCGGGCCATCGAGAAGAGCCTCGACGCTTTAGTGTCCGCCAGCGCATCTTGTGCGACCGTTCAGGTCGAGCAGGGCCTGACCGCCGACCAGGACAGCCAGTTTCCGGCGCTGGCTCGCGCGCAGGCCTCGATGCTGGCGATGGCGCTCACGTGCGACCTGACCCGCGTGGGCGGGTTCTTCTTTTCGCCCGCGCTCAACAATCCCACTTACACCTGGCTCGGGCACACCGTGGGTCACCACACGATGACGCACGAGATCGAAAGCGGGAGCTCTGACCCTGCGAACGCCTACGACCTCGTCGCCGACGTCTGCACCTGGCACGCCGGCGAGTTGCTGTACTTGGTCGACCTGCTCAAGAACACCCCCGAGGGTGAGGGCTCCATGCTCGACAACACGCTTATCTGGTGGGCCTCTGAGTGCGCTCAAACCTACCAAGGCGATCCGCACGACCTCGTCAATGTCACCCACACGCTGATCGGGGGCGGCCAGGGCCACTTCAAGCCGGGTCAATACATCAAGTTCCCGGGCGGAGACAAATACCCGCACAGCCGCTTGCTCGTCAGCTTGGCTCAGTACATGGGCCTGCCCGTCGACGTCGTTGGCCAGCCAGAGTACTGCGCCGAAGGGCCGCTCCCGCTCATTACGGTGTGAGGCTGGTCCCATGCGGACGATGCAGCAGCTAGCCACGTTGCACGGTCGTGCCCTCCACGCGAAGCTCGCTTTCCTCGGTTTCTTGGGAGTACTTGGCTGCTCCTCCGCAGGGACCCCGGTTCCTCCTGAGACCGCCACCCTAACCGAAGAGATTGTCTTCGGCACCGAGGTCAACGAAGGGGTCTACCCGTGGATAGTGGCGCCAGGCGGTTGCACCGCCGCGCTGATCAGTCCTCACTTCGTTCTTTCCGCGGCCCATTGTTTTGCCGAACCAAGGAACGCAATGGGCACACTCGAGGGCGTTGACATCACCACTGGCCCGGTGAGCTTCGGCCATCCTGACCTAACGAGCCCGGCGATCGAGCGGCGCAACGTCAAGAGAGTGTACCTACATCCAGAGTACGCGAAGCTCACCCTGGACGAGGTCTACGGTAAGGAGCCCTACGATCACGCGCTGCTTGAGCTGGAGCAACCGATCCAGCTTGAGCGATACCCGAAGCTCCCGACGCGACCGCCGAGCACGCGTGAGGAGGTCATGGTCGCCGGCTGGGGCCTTACCGAGAACGGTGGAGGGAGCGACGTGTTGCTGGAGACCACACGAGAGGTCAAGCCAAGCTCGGATTGTTTTGGCGACAGCATCCGCTTTTGCACCACGTCCAGCGCCGCCCACCCGCAGAGCAACATCGACTCTGGCGACAGCGGGGGCCCCGTCTTCGTGAAAGAGGCAGACTTCTACATGATACTAGGGGTCAATTCGACCGGTGGCGATACAGACGCCTCTCACGCCACCAGTTTCGAGTTTCTGCCTTGGATACTTGAAGTCGCCGCGCACGATTTCGACGCGTGCGGGACGGGGCAGCCAAACTGCAGCGAGAATGCGACATGCGCTAACACGACCGGCGGCTTTGAGTGCCAATGCCACCCGGGCTACAACGGCGACGGTGTGACCTGTTCGGACATCGACGAATGCACGGCGGGCTTGCAGCCTTGTCGCGCGGATCAGGTATGCAAGAACTCGAGTGGGGCTTTCAGCTGCGCTTGTCCCCCGGGTTTCTCCGACCCGAACGATGGGACCGGGTGCGCGCGGGAGCAACCACCGGCAGCCGGCGGCTCCGGCAACCCCATGCTCGACGCGGGCCCCAGCAAGCCTCCTTCCGAGGTTGGCAGTTGCCGGGTGAGTGGTCCCGGCAGTCCCGCAGGCGTTTGGCTCTGGTCGGCGCTTTGGCTGGCCTCGTTATCACGAATTCGACGGAGATCCGCACCCCGCCTCCCAATCCCGCAGAAGCGGAGCGCATGACGCAGTTCCGCTACTTTCGCCTCTTGATGCTGGGTGTGCTCGGGTCGGGCATCGCGACCGCGTAAGGGCGGTTCGGCTAGCGCGTCCGGGTCAGGCGCCTCGCGCGGACGAGCACGCTACAGCCGAGCGTCAGAGCCAGCAATCCCGGCGCTCCCGGCAGGGGGTGGCGAGACGTTCC
>JANNWK010000399.1:0-2562 GCA_031408355.1 Myxococcales bacterium | reverse complement strand
GTCGCAGGTCGGAAATGAGTAGATCGAAGCCGCCGCTTGCGCAGTGCTGCCTTGCGTCGTCGAGGCTACCGGTTTGCACGACTTCATGGCCATGCCGGGTCAGCAGCCGCCCCAGCTCGACGCGGATAATGGGCTCGTCCTCTACCAGCAGAATCCGACTCATGGGGTAAATCCAGGCAGCGTGACCGTCATGGTTGTTCCGTTTCCTTCCTCACTTGCCACTTCGATGCTCCCGCCATGTTCGCGCACCATGCTGTACGCGAGCGAAAGACCGAGGCCCGTGCCTTCCCCGGCGACCTTCGTCGTGAAGAAAGGATTGAAGATGCGGTCGCGGATGCTTTCCGGGATGCCCTCCCCGGTGTCGGCCACGTCGATGCGAATCCCGCTGCCTTCGAGGCGCGCGGAGATCTCAACCCGGGCGCCGGACTTCGAGGCGTCACAAGCGTTGCTCAGCAGGTTCACGAAGACCTGGATCAACGTGTGGCGATCGCCCTCGACCCGTAGCCCCGGGTTACACAGGTTGGCGCACTCCACCTCGCGGGCCTTACGGCTCAAGCGCACCAGACTGGCGGCCTCTTCGACGACTTCGCGCACGTCGAGCGGCGCCTTGCTCTTGCTGGCCTGGGCCGGCAGGGACTCCGCTCCAGCGTGACTGAAGCTTACCAGTGAACGAACGATGCGGTCGATCCGGCGTGTCTGCTCCATGATGAGTTCGGCGCGCTCTTCGACCACGGCGGGATCCATATCAAAGGGCAGGTTCTGGGCCAGGCAGGCGATGCCGGTGAGCGGGTTGCCGATCTCGTGGGCCACTCCGGCTGCGAGGTGACCGAGCGAGGCCAATCGGTCCTGATGGGCAACCTGAGCTTGGAGCAACTTCGCCTCGGTTAAGTCTTCGACCAGGATAACTTGGGCGCCAGCTAGATGTGAAGCGAGGTGAGCTCCCTCGTGCGAGCTGGTTTCCAGCCGCGAGCGGTAGAGTTGCAGAAAGCGCTCGCCGCCACCGGCCTGCACGCGCTGCTCGCGACCGGTCAGCAGTGCCTCGGCCGCGAATGAGCCCAGAAGGGGTCCCCAAGGCGTCGGCAGGGCGTTGATGCGTGCGCCCACGGCCTCAGCCGCAAGCACTCCGCTGAGTGAGACCATGGCTCGATTCCAGATGACGACGTCGCTGTCCGGACCTAGCGCGCACACGCCTTGCGGCAAATCTTCTAGGATCTGTCGAAAATAGCGACCGAACGCCTCGATCTCCGCCGCAGCCCCGTGAAGTGGGACGCGAGCTTCCCGCAGCCGCCGCTCGAGGAGTCGCAGTTGGTCCGCCAGAGCGGTTCTGGCGCTGGCGTCCACGCGCAGGCTGTCGTCAACCACCATGCGCGCCAAGACCGGACCCATCAGTCCGGACAGGTTGCGCTCGATTCTGTCGCGCAAGAGCAGGAGTTCCCCCGGTCGCTTCTCGTCGAAGCGCATCGTCAAATCGCCAAGAGCCCGCTGCACTTCCGCCTCGGCCGCATCGTCCCCCAGCACGAACACGAGCCGGCTCCGGAACTCCGCAGGCGAAGCGGCCGCCAACGTGAGAGACGTGCCGTCGAACGTCGGCTCCGTCCACTGGCCCGGCTCGGCGCCGCTTGGCGCGTCGGGCCAGAACGTCGATACCGCGACGAATAAGAGGCCGTTGAGAGAGAGGGACAGCAGGGTCGACAGGGACCAAGGGTCGCCCGGCAGTAGCTGCAGTTGCTCGCTCAGGTTGAGCGCCGATAGTTGGAGCGCCGATGGCACGAGCAGCGGCACGGCCAGTGTGGCGACCCACACGGCGATCCCTCCGGAGAGGCCGGCAACAAAGCCTGCCCGCGAGGCCCGTGGCCAGAATAGTACGCCAGCCAGGCCCGGCAGGAACTGCGCGACGGCGGCGAACGACACCAGCCCGAGCTCGGCCAACCCCAGCCGCTTGTCGAGGAGCAGGAAGCAGCCGAAGCCGGCCAAGATGATGGTGACGATCAGGGCTCGCCTCGTCCAGAGCAGCCAGCCATACAGATCGCGTTCCTGGCGCAGTGGGCGCAGCGGTAGAACCAGGTGGTTCAGGGACATGGACGCCAGCGCTAGCGTCGTTAGGATGACGGTCCCGCTTGCCGCCGAGAGCCCGCCCACGAAGGCAAGGATCGACAGCGCATTGGACGAGCCCGCCAACGTGATGCCGAGCACGTAGTACTCGGGGTTGGCGTCAGGCTTGAGCACGGTGCCGGCCCAAAGAATCGGGACGATGGGCAGGTTGAGCAGGAGTAGGTAGAGCGGAAATCCCCAGCTCGAAGCGGTGAGCGCCTTGGGTCCCGGGCTCTCGGCGAAGGCCACGTGAAACTGCCGGGGTAGCAGAAACGCGGCGGCAAACGAGAGCAACAGCAGCGTGCCCCAGGGCGCTTCGCGCACAGGGCGGTGCAGCGCCTCAAGCGCCTCGGGGTGGTGGAGGGCCCACTGGCTCATGTCCCCAAAGCCGCTAAAGACGCCGAAGACGGCGAAGGCGCCCACCGACATCAAGGCCACGAGCTTGACGACGGACTCGAACGCAATCGCCAC
>JANNWK010000398.1:0-3528 GCA_031408355.1 Myxococcales bacterium | reverse complement strand
CCGAGAAGGTGCGGCTGTTGTCTGAAGATATCGACAACATCGTCAAAACGAACGGCCCGCTCAACACGCAAGTCTACGAGAACTAGCTAGGGAAAGAGCGCTGGACAGTAGCTCCGGCCCACTGCGCTAGTAGGCGCTGATGAAATAGGGTGTTTCACCGAGCGCGAAGCTGGTGGCCAGCTGGGCTTCGGCGAGCGCCGCCGCGTAGATGCGAAACTCTCGCAGCCGGCCGTCGAAGCTGGCATCGGCCACGAACTGCGAGCGGCCCAGCCAGTTGTTCACGTCGGGCACCGAAGAAAGGGGCTCACGCAGCTCCGTGACGCCCTGCTGTACGCCATTCAGGTACAGGCGTAGCTCGGCCGCTTGCGCATCGACCACGACCGCCACGTGCGTCGTAACGCCAACGGGAAACGGGGCGGGCGCGTCTACCAGGATCTCCATACCCAGCTTGGTGTTTCGAAACGCGGTGCGGAAGGATAGTTCCGCGGCTAGAAACAAGTAACTCTCCCCGGAGCCGCCCCGCCCCTCGCCAGCCGTGCTGACACCGAAGTCGAAAATCCTGTCCCAGTACATGGACTTCGGCAAATCCCGACTGACCCAGGCTTCGAAAGTCGCGCTCGACAAGACGCTAAGAATGCCATCGGGCAGCTCGACGTACTGATCGGTTGGACCTCCCTCCAAATCGAGCTCACCTGCGCCTTTCAGCGTGGTGTTGACGACCGTGCCGTCGGCATCCCCCACCGAGTCCACGACGCCTACGCCCGCTCCGTCGAAGCCGTAGCGGTGCACGAGCGAGCTTGCCAGCGGACCACAAACCGCCTCGGGCACCTGACAGCCACAAACCCCCGGAGCCGCCTTGGCGACGTCGTCAGGACAGTCGTCCCGCACCAGCTCAAGGCGAGTCGCATCGCCGCAGCTCGCCAAGCCGGTCAGGATTGTCGAGCAGGCTACGGCTTGCAGGACAGGCAGGAAGCGAACGCGGGTGAAGTCAGACAACTCTGCTTCTGAAGCTACCACGGGCCTCAGCCGAAGCCGCGCTCGGGCGGGCGCCCTTCCTTTTTGGGACTTTTCGATTTCTTGAATCCTTTTCAAGACGGGCAGCCTTTACCCCTCGAAAGGACATGAAATGACGAAAAATCTAGGCAATCGAGATCGGGCGCTCCGGGTACTGGCAGCACTTTTGATGGTGACGTGTGCGTTCATGGCGCCGTTGCCGCTTTTTACACGGGTGGCGCTGTTTGGCGGCATGGGTGCCTATTTGCTGCTTACGGCGCTTGCGGGCACGTGCTTTGGGTACATGCTGATGGGTAAGTCCACTTGCCCGATCGAGCGCCCGACGTGAGCCACGCGGTACACCAGCAAGTGCTGACCGCTGCCGCAGGGGGCGACGACGAAGCGCTGGCCAGCTTGATGCGTGCCTACCACGATCGCGTCTACCGTTTTGGTGTACGGGTGTGCCGCGACGGCTTCGACGCCGACGACGCGGTGCAAGAGGCGTTCACCAAGCTGGCCAGGCGACCCGAAGTGGCGCGCGATGCGGGCGTGCTGTTTTGGCTGCTGGCGGTGGTCAAAAACGCCTGCTTGCGCATGCTCAGGCCGTTCGTGCGCGAGCGGCGGAGCTTGGGGCAGCGGCTCGAAGACGCCGACGAGGCCGAATCCGAAACGCTCGACCCCGAGGTCGCGCTCGAGCGTTGGCAGTTGGTGCAGGCCGTACACGCGGCGATTGCCAAGCTAGATCGCCCCCACCGTGAGGTTCTGATCATGAGAGACGTCGAAGGGCTTTCGGGTGAGGAGACTTGTGCGTCTCTGGGCCTGGAACTTTCGACGATGAAGACCCGCCTGCATCGGGCGCGCGCAGAGCTTCGCACGGAGCTCAGCCGTTTTGACCGCAAGCGCGCTTCGGGCCGGAGGGTGAGCTGATGTTCGAGAGCAGGGGTTTGGTCGAGCACCTGGCACGCGGGGTATTCGGGATCGGCGCACTGGCGCTGGCCGTCTTGCTGCCGTCGCTTCACGTCGTTTGGTCGCTGCTGCTGGTCGCTTTAGGTCTCGTGGCGCTGCGCGGCTGCCCCATGTGCTGGACGCTAGGGCTGGTGCAGACCCTACAAGCCAAACTGCGCGGACGAGCGAGCGACGCGGCGTGTGTGGATGGCAGCTGCGCGCGTTTCCAGCGGAGGTGTGGGTGACCCTTTCGTTCTTCGTGGGGCGAAAGCCGTGTCGACCAACGTGATTGCGCGCGCAGCTGGCTGCTCGCCGACTTCGCTCGCCCAGTTCCCATCGGGACGTCTGCGCGTGGTAGCGTTCGTGGAGGGATGCTCCTACTTACGTCTTCTCGGCGTTGCGATGCCGCTCAAGTATTCCGCGGGCCTTCCTATAGCCGTGAAGAGCGTCGGCTCGCTCCACGGCCGTCTGTTTGTCCTGTTCTGCGCGTCGGGAGAAAGTTCAACGTGAGCTTTTCATGGACCCCCTGACACATGGACTGCTCGGCGCAGCGATGGGGGCGATCCCCTTGCCGCGCTGGCTCGTCGCTCCCGATGAATCGCCGCGGGCGTCGCACGCGGCCGTGCTGGTGGGGATTCTCGCGGCGGAGCTCCCGGACATCGACTATCTGCTTCCGGCAGGTGACGCCGTCCTGCACACGCTCCAAGCTCACCGGGGGCTGACCCACGCGCTGATTGCAGTGCCGGTAGTGGCACTCGTCGCGGCGGCGCTGGCGAAGCTCGTGTTTCGACAGACCCGGCTGGGGCCCCTTTACATGCGTGCGCTCGTCGCAGTGCCGCTGGCGCACCTGCTGCCCGATCTGTGGACGGGTTGGGGGACGCGACTGCTTCTGCCTTTCTCGGACCAGCGGATCGCGCTCGACTGGACAATGGTGGTCGATCCGTTCTTCACCCTGCCGCTCGCGACCGCCGCGGGGTGGGCGCTGTGGCGTCGCCCCCGGTGGCGGCGTGCTCTGCTCTTGGGCATGGCGGCTTCCGGAATCTACCTGGGCCTGCGGATCGCCACCGCGCAGCACCTCGCGGGCATCGTGCGTGCAGCCTATCCTCGAGCGACAAGCGTTCATGTCTTTCCAGCGCCGCTCGCGGTCTTACGCTGGCGCTACGTGGCCCGCTTCGAGGGAGAGTACGCGGCAGGTTCGATCGCACTCGGGAGCGCACCCGAGGAGCAGGCGCGCGTTCCTCCCTCGCCCGCGGGCCCCGTACCCCACGCGCTGGCGACGGTTCCCACGGTGCGCGAAGCGCTCGCCTGGGCCCGCTTCCCCGTGGTGCGTGTTGGACCCGTTAATGCTTCTGGGCAACGTATCGAAATCGCCGACCTCCGTTACCACCTGCGCGGCGAGCCGACGCTCGCCTTCGTCATGACCATCGCTGGCGATGGTGCCGTGGCCGATGCTCACCTTGAACGCGGCGGTAGCATTGGCGAGCTCATCCGGCGCTGGCGCCAAGGCGCAGAAAAGCGTTGAGCGATGGGGACAGCCGTGACGACCCTCGGGTGGTTCGGCCGCAGAGGGGCCACTCCTCGCGCGGACTA
>JANNWK010000397.1:0-5194 GCA_031408355.1 Myxococcales bacterium | reverse complement strand
CCAAGGAACTTGGGTTACTTGAACAGAATTCGATTCTTACCGATGCCGATTTGGTGCATATGGGGCTCTCGTGCGCGGGCGTGACCGGCTCGGATAGCATCCGGCTTGGCGGCCTCAGGAAAGGAAACGAGTGCCATGAACAGCAGCTTGAAGACCTACTGGTTCCTACTCTTTGCGGTAATTCTGGGCAGCTTCGGCGCGGCCTGCAGCAAGAAGGACGCGAGCGGTCCGGCGGCCGGTGCAACCTCCGCCAAGCCCGAGAACGCAGGACCGCGCCCGCTCACGATGGCCTACTCCTCCGTCGGTGATCCGAACCCGTGGTTTACGACCTTCGCCGCCGACATGGAGAAGGAAGCCAAGAAGCGTGGCCACAAGTTCACCGTCGTCCACGCGCAGGCCAAGATCGAGAAGCAACTCGCGGACGTGGAGGATCTGGTCGCGCAGAAGCCCGACCTGCTAATTCTCGGTCCCATCGACGTGAAGGGCTCTGCGGCATGCCTCGGCGTCGCCAAGGAGGCGGGCGTGCCGGTCATCGTCGTCAATCGCGACATCGCGGGGACGGCAGGCAAGGACTACGTGACCCGCCTGTATTCGGACTTCGAATGGGTGGGCGCGAAGCAGGCTGAGACCATCCACAAGGCCTTCGGCGACGATACGCCGATCAAGGTCGTGGAGCTGCATGGCACGCCGGGCGGGGGCAACACGCTTGGGCTCAGCAAGGGCTTCCGCGACGAGATGAAGAAGCACAAGAACATGGAGATCGTGGCCTCCCAGCTGGGCGACTACAGCCGCGCCACCGCGCTCAAGTCGATGGAGAACATCGTGCAGAGCATGAAGGGCAAGTTCAACGCCGTGTTCGGGCATTCCGACGAAGAGGGCCTGGCCGCGATCCAAGCGCTCAAGGCAGCCGGGCTCAAGGTGGGCGATGGCAAGAACGGCTCGGTGGTGATCGTCTCCAACGCCGGAATGAAGGATGCGATCAAGGCGGTCAAGGACGGCGAGCTCTACGCGACCGTCACGGTCAGCCCCTACTATTCCGCGCAGGTGTTCGACGCCGCGGAGAAGTTCATTAAGAAGGAGAAGCTGCCGGACTACATCCGAGTCGACGACTTCGTGATCGACGCTCAGAACGCCGTGCAGCACGAAGCGTTCGGCTTCTAAGCCGCCAGCCAGGGAGCACGCATGGCTGAACTCCACGCTGAGCGTGACGCCGGGGGGACCGAGCCGGAGGTCCTGCTCGAAATGACCGGCATCAGCAAGAGCTTCCCGGGGGTGCGGGCGCTCGACGGCGTGGACTTCCGTCTGCACAGAGGCGAGGTCCACGCCTTGATCGGCGAGAATGGCGCCGGCAAGTCGACGCTGATCAAGATCCTGACGGGGATCCACCAGAAGGATGCGGGCACCATTCGGCTGGCTTCTGCCCTCATCAGCCCGCGGAGCAGCCTCGAAGCGCAGCAGCTTGGCATCAGCTCCATCTACCAGGAGCTGAACCTCATCGGCTCGCTCAGCGTGGCCGAGAACATCTTCATCGGCCGCGAACCGCGCGGCAAGCTGGGCCTGATCGACTGGCGCCGGATCGAGCTCCGCGCGCGCGAGCTATTGAAGACCGTTGGCCTGGACGACCTCGACGTCAGCGCCAAGCTCTCAGACTACGGCGCCTCCGTTCAGCAAATGGTGGCGATTGCTCGGGCTATTTCGATCGACGCTCGCGTCATCGTCATGGACGAGTCCACGTCGTCTCTCAACGAGCGCGAGGTCAAGCGGCTGTTCGAGGTCGTTCGGCGCCTCAAGCAAAGCGGCATTGCGGTGGTGTTCATTTCGCATCGGCTCGACGAACTGTTCGAGATCTGCGACCGCATGACGGTGCTGCGCGACGGGCGGCTGGTGGGCGAGTATAAAGTGGCGGAGCTCACCAAGCTAAGCCTCGTGTCCGCCATGATTGGCCGCGATGCCAGCGGCGTGCTCGGCCAGCACAAGCAACATTCGGAAGCGCTCGCGCTGTCTCGCGACCACCTCTTGGAGGCCAAGCAGCTGAAGAGCGGCCGCAAGGTGCTCGACGTCAGCTTGACGCTCAAGCGGGGTGAGGTGTTGGGCGTGTCAGGCCTGCTGGGCTCGGGCCGCACCGAAACGGCGCAGCTCCTATTCGGCGACGTCGCTCCAGAAGCGGGAACCATCAGCGTCGCGGGACAGCCGCGGAGCTTCACCGGTCCGAGCGACGCGATTCAGGCCGGCATCGCCTTCTGCCCTGAGGACCGCAAGCTGAACGGCATCATCCCGCACATGTCGGTGATGGACAACATCACGCTCGTGCTCTTGCCCGAGCTCAGCAGGTTCGGCATCGTGGACCGTGCCAAGCAGCGCGAGGTCGCGGCCAAGTACGTGGCCAAGCTCGGCATCAAGACCCGGGATCTGAATCAAGAGATTCAGAGCTTGAGTGGCGGCAACCAACAAAAGGCGCTCCTGGCTCGCTGGCTGTGTAAGAACCCCGCGGTGATCATCTTGGACGAGCCGACGCGCGGCATCGATGTCGGCGCCAAGTCCGAAATCGCGGCGATCGTTCTGGAGCTTTCGGCGGCTGGCATAGGCGTGATCATGATTTCCTCCGAGCTTGAGGAGCTGACCCAAAACTCCGATCGGGTCGTGGTCTTGCGCGATGGTCGCAACATCGCCGAGCTTGCTGGCGCCGAGATCTCAGAGCAGCGCATCACCGAAGTGATCGCACAGGGGGCCTGATGGTGACAGAGCGCACGGCGAGCGGGCAGTCGGCCTTGGATTTCTTGCGGCGCTACGGCGGGCCGCTGATGTTGCTCTGCGTTTTCGCGCTGAACGCCGCGCTAACGCCCAACTTTCTGGATGGCGGAACGCTGCGAAACTTCCTGCTCCAGATCTACCCCACCTTGCTGATAGCCCTGGGCATGACGCTCGTCATCGCCACCTCCGGCATCGACATTTCGGTGGGCGCCGTGATGGCGCTGTCGGCGAGCGTGACCGGCAGGGTCCACAGCTCGGGGCAGGGCCTTCTGGTGTCGCTTCTAGCCGGCCTGGCCGCAGCCGCTGTTTGTGGTCTCTTCAACGGCGTGTTGGTCGCGAGAATGCGC
The DNA here is from genome assembly GCA_031408355.1 of Myxococcales bacterium. Classification (GTDB taxonomy): domain Bacteria; phylum Myxococcota_A; class Polyangia; order Polyangiales; family Polyangiaceae; genus PMG-095. The sequence goes on along the minus strand of JANNWK010000397.1, from coordinate 2,096 downwards.
ATCCAGCCCATCATCGTCACGTTGATCTTGATGATCGGGGGTCGAGGGCTCGCGCAGATTGTGCTCGGTGAACTGTCGCTCTCGACCTATGGGACGAGCATCTCCACGCTCGGCAGCTTCATGCTGTTCGGTTTCCTGCCGGTGCAGTTCTTGATCATGCTGCTGGCCAGCGGGCTTTTGCTCTTCGTGGTCGAGCGGACGGTATTCGGACGCTATCTACAGGCGGTGGGGGGCAACCCGAATGCCGCGCGGCTCGTGGGGATCCGTATCCCCACGTACATCGCGGCAGTCTACCTCGTCTCGGCGCTGTTCAGCGGAATCGCCGGCATCATGGAAGGCGCGCGGATCAACGCCATCAACGCGGGCACGCTGGGCTTGCTCGTCGAGCTCGACGCAATTGCCGCGGTAGCCATCGGCGGCACCCCGTTTCAGGGCGGCAAGCCCCGCATCGTGGGTAGCCTGGTAGGGGCCAGCATCGTCCAGCTCGTCACCATGATGGTGAACATGAACGACATTTCCTTTCACTACTCGCTGATCATCAAAGCCGCGATCGTGATCGCGGCCCTCTACCTGCAGCGGGGGCGAGTGAACTGATGGCGAAGGCGGTGTCTCCTCAATCGCAGTCGCTGCATTTGCTGCTACCGCGGCTGGTCCTGTCGCACCTCAAGCAGCACAAGGCACTGCCTGCGCTCATCGTACTCGTCGTCGCTGCCTCGTTTTGGTTCGACAACTTCTTCACGGCCCTCAACCTGAAGAACGTCTTTCGGCAGGTGAGCATGGTCGGCATGGTATCGGTCGGCATGACGCTGGTCATGCTCGCCGGAGGCATCGACCTCTCGGTGGGCGCAGTGGCAGCCGTAGCAGCCATCCTGGCGGCCATGTTGATCGACAGCTCGCTGGTGGCGGCGCTGATCGTGCCGCTCCTCTGCGGTCTGGCGTGGGGCGTGCTGAACGGCCTGCTCATCACGAGGCTCAGGATCATCCCGTTCATTGCTACGCTCGCCACCATGCTGGGAGCTCGCGGCGTGGCGTTCGTGATCTCGGGCGGCGAAACCGTGCGCCCCAGCGCGCCCGCGCCCGGCTTCAGCGAGCTTTCGCGGGGTGCCATCTTCGGCGTCCCCTACCTGGGCCTCTTGTTCCTGCTGGCCGTCGTCGTGTTCGCGGTGGTGCTCCGCTACGCGCCCTTCGGGCGTCGCATTTACGCCGTCGGCGGCAGCGAAGATGCGGCCCGCATGATGGGCCTGAAGGTGGACCAAACCAAGCTCCTGAGCTACGCGCTGAGCGGGCTCATGGCGGGGATCGCTGGAGTGCTGCTGGCCTCCCGGCTCGGTTCCGGTCAGCCCTACGCCGGAGGCGGTTGGGAACTCACCGCGATAGCCGCCGTCGTCATCGGCGGAACGCGCACGTCGGGCGGCGTCGGCAGCATGACGGGAACGCTCTACGGCGTCTTGATCATCGGCGTCATCACCAACATGGTCAACCTGGTCGGCGATCTCCCGTACTGGTATTCGAACCTGGTCACGGCAGGGCTCTTGCTCGTGGTCATCCTGATGCAGTCGGCACCCGGATCGCGCAAGGCGACGGGCTAAAGCCGCTCACGTTGATCGTTGGAGTCAACGCGACCGATGTACCCTTGAAGCGAGCCACGTTTGAGGTCAGCTGCGACGCGGCTGGTAAGCTCCACGCCGTGCAGGTGGGATAGGGGGAAGCGTTCGCGATCTACGCCCGTCCGCCCGTCCCGCAAAGGTCCCCGGCCGCGCACGTCACCCGCGAGCAAGGCCCCCGCGCACGCGCAAACGTGCTCGCACGCGCACGCGCCCCCGACTCCCAAATGCCTCGAAGCCCCTCGACCTTGCAATCTCGTCGCAGGCGGGCAGGCGGCTGCTGGCGGGCGACCGTTCGTGCCAACCCCAGATGTGCTCCTGCCCGTGAAGGAGTACGTGGTCGCGGGCAAGTCGGCGCGGTTACGCGGTTCCGCACCATCATCGCGGCGATGGGCGCTGAAAGACGGTGACGAGGCACGCAAGGAGCTTCTGCTGAGCCGCGTCCAACCACCCGGCGGGCTGCTAACCGGAACTCACCCGCTTGCCGGAGCC
>JANNWK010000396.1:0-6056 GCA_031408355.1 Myxococcales bacterium | reverse complement strand
CGATGAACGAGAAGTGCGGGACCACCTCGGTCAGGGTCACGCTTTCGATGCCGAGTGGAGCGGTGTCCATGGCCCAAGTTTGGTTCTTGAGCAGGTCCTCAAGATGGTACTCGGTCGCCTTGCCAATGAAGAAAGCGCCCGATTTCCCCCAAAAATTGATTGTCGCGTTGTAGATGTCCGCAGTCGCAGTAGCGGAACCGCTGATTTGCCAGGCCTTGAAATTCGCCGAATAGGTCTTGGTGAGCGGGCCGAGCGTCGGCGTGGAAGGATGCAGCACCGCGTCGGGCGAGGTGAGCGGTTCGATCTCGACGACGAGCTTCTTGATGGATGCTAGCGCCAAGGCCTTCATCGGCAGGTCATTGCTCCAGAGCGGGACGCTCTCGCCGGGCGCGACGCACGGAGAGGACAGCTTCGACGTCCCGAGCTTGTACGCGGCGCCCTGGGAGAACGAGTCGAACGCAATGACCGTCAAACCGGCCGCGTCCTGAAAGTCGCCGGAGACCCGGATGAGGCACTGGATCTGGTCGGTACCGTTGTGGAGCTCGCCGAACCACTCCGTGTAGAAGAGATCGGTCGTGGTCTCCTGCGTGATGCTGGTGCTGGTAATCGTGAGCCCCTCGGCCGAGGTGGGGGCCAGCTCAAGCTCGATACCGGCCGGCATCGACTGGAACGTGAGAGCCTGGTCGCCACCCGCACCGCCGACCCCGTCGGGCTCGCCCACGCCGCCGGCGCCTGCCGGGCCGCTTGCTGTCGAGCCAGCGCTGCTACCCCCTGTAACCCCACCACCGCCGTCGGTCTTGCTACCCGCAGTACTGCTTGAGCCCGCTGCGCCGCCCTTGTTAGTCGGTGCGGTCTTCGGGTCGTCCTCGCCGCAGCCCGTGGCCAATATCAAGGCAGTAGCTACAGCTACGCCACCCACAAACTCATAAGTTTTCATCGATCTTCTCCTCCGCCGGCTAGACACCCGTCCAGACCCCGGAAGGTCTGGCTAGCCGACACTGGCCCGCGGAGGCAACACAAAACGAGCGGACCCGAGGGATTACCTTGGGCTCCTATGCCGATTCGACGGAAACTCAAGGGGCAACAGCTGAATGCTGCCCGCGCGCCTGCTACGCCAACAGGATAGGGCCCTTACGGTTCCTCGCTCAGAGCGCGCCCGACAGACTCAAAAACGCACCTTCGTTGTTCAGCTTGAGCGACGGGCGAAAGCGCCGATCCTGGTATTGATTCAAACTCGGATCTTCTCGCCAAATGTGGGTCAGGGTGTCGACCGGTTGTTCCAGCAGCAGGGCATCGCCGAGCATCAACGCGCCTCCCAGCATGCCCGCGCCCCAGCCCAACCGGCGACCCATGCGGTTGCCGCCGCCATCGGCCACGATTTCAGCAACCGTAAGCCCGCCAGCGCAACCGACCACCGCCACCACGCCGATAATACCTTGGGCCAGGCGCTCCGCGTGTCGCTCCTTGGCCAGCTTGTCGATCACCTCGTCAGCTCGGGCGAATGCCTGAGCCGGATCGCCGCCCTGAGCGATGGTCTGGCGAAACTCTGCTGCGGCCTTTTCGCCTTCACCGACGGCGAGCAACGAACCTGTGCCTCCAATCACGAACAACCCACCCAGGCCGAGCAAGATGGCACCCAGCACACGTGCCTCGGTCTTCTCCCTTGTTCACATGCTCGAATCGACGTGCAAGCGGCCCGCGCCGGCGCCGCCCAGAAGTGCGCCGAAGCCCAAACCACCGATGGATTCGTTGACACGCTTGCCGCGCTGGGCCGCTGCTATTTGGCCCAGCACAAGCTCCATGCGCTGCGTATCCTCGCGCGAGACGCCGTAAACAGGCGGCGGGAGCTTCCGCTGTACCTCCTGATACGCGGCGAGCGCGCTCGGCCCAAACGGCTGGGCGAACAGCGCCTGAAAGGTCTCGTCCGGGCCGCGTCCAGCGCTCTGCAAGTCACGCGCGGTCAGCGCCGCAAGGGTGACGGTTCCGGGCAGCTCGGGGACGCCGTAGAGGAGCGGCAGCAGGCGTTCGGTCACGCCGTCCTCGTTCGTGCGCGAACGCTCCACCACCGAACCCGTGGCCCAAGCCTCGGGCAGCGCCAGCCTCAGCGGCCGGCCGCGCTCGGTGTGTACGTCGAGCAGGGGCAGGCCGTTCGCGTCTCGCAGACGCAACCTCAGCGAGCCAGCGTCGGTCAACTCGAAGCGCCGCACCGAGCTCATGCTCTGCAGGTTGGCGATGGGCGTGCTGTCCTTGGCGCCCGGACCGCGCGCAAAGACGTGGGGCCGCATGTTCGGGTTGCGCACGTCCGAAGTCGCTGTGTCCACGAAGGCCGCTAGCTCCAGGTAGCTCACCGAACCGTCGGCGTTGGCGTCCGCGCCGCCCAGCAGACCGGAGCGCACCACGTGGCTGAAGATCCCCGACTGGATCTCCGACCATTCAAAGGCTTCGCCGTCGGCGCTGGTCGACAAGAAGACGCCGACGTTGGGTAGGTTTGAGGCGAGCGAGCGAGACGCATCTTCCGAGGTGGCGAAGTGTTTGCCACCGGCCTTGCGCACGCCAAGCATGAAGAAGGAGTTGCAGCTGTCCAGAATGACGTGGGCGCGCGAAAACGGGATCGCCCGCAGCCAGGCCTGAAGATCGCGTGAACGAAAGCGGGCTTCTGAAAGCTCGATGAAGCCCTCGCCCTGCGCCACGTCCCCGTGACCCGCAAAGATGAAATAAACCTCGGTCTCGTGACCCGCGGCGCGCGCTGCTCGCACCTGCTCGGCAAGTCGCCGACCCGCGGCCTCCAGGTTGCGCAGGCTCGGGCGGACGGCGCGCCCGCGGGTTTCGGGGAAGAGTCGCTCGGTGTCGCGATCGAGCTCGGCCAAGAGCGAGACGCGCCCGGGCGCCATCGTCTGCAATATCTCGAAATAGCGCGCGGCGTCGTCGTCGGCGTAACGCAGCTCCGGACGGCGCTTGCCCAGGCTCCTGTTGTTACCGATGACGACCGCGAAGCTCAGGCGCTCGGGTGGGCTCGTCGCCTTGAGCGTGAGGGTGGGCTCGTCAGCACGCGCAGCGCCAGGCCGGACGCCCAGCGACGCCAACGCGCACAAGCAGACCATCAGTAGCCGCAAACTTCGCAAATTACTCATGGCTACGGCTGGGGCTGAACCTCGAGCAAGAACTGCCGCACTTCCCCTGCTGGGAAGCGCTTCATCAGGCTCTCCGCGCTGAGCATATCGGGGGGCAAGGCCTCGACATCGGAAACATGCATGGCAGCTTCGCTCAGCAGCGCCACCACCCGCAACGGCCCGGGCGCTAAGTCGTCGAACACGACCGCAGTCCCCAACAATTGCTCGGTCTTGGAGGGGACGACGGGCGTCGCCTCGGGATTGGAGCCCGCCTCGGTAAACTGCGGCGCGATCCAGTGCACGACCTTGTGCGAGTCGACCGCGAACAGCAGCAGGTAGGCTCGCTTGCTGGCCAGATTGCGCAACCCGGCCGTCAGCGCCACGCCGGGGGTCACGCGACTTCCCGCAGGCAGAGGCCTGAGCACCTGCTCCTGCGAATACAGCTGGATCCCCAGATCGCGTGAAAGCGCGGGGGTGACCGGCCCCCCCCTTGCCATGAACTCGCCACCGGCCGTGAGCGGAGCTTCTGCGCGCGCGAACACGGCCAGCACCAACGCAGCGGCGGCCGCAACCCCGCCACCCCAGACAGCCCAACGCGAGACGCGTGGGGCCCTTACGGGTCGGTCAAGCCGCCCCATCACCGTCGCCACGTGCTCCGCGATGTCCAGCGGCGGTTGCGGCAGGGGCGCGGCCACGTCCGCGAGCAGCTGGCGCAGCGCCGCCACTTGTTTTGCGCACGCGCCGCAGTCTTCAAGGTGCCGCTCGATGCGCTCTAGCTGCTCCGGTGACAAGTCGGCATCGGCGAAGCTCAAGAGCTCGGCCTCGTTGGGGCATTCTCTGTAGCTCATGAGTCGCTCTCCAGCTTCTGCTTTAGTGCTCGCAAGCCATGGTGCACGCGCGAGCGCAGGGTCGACTCACCCGTTCCGACGACGCTCGCGATCTCGTCGTAACGGAGTTCCTCCGCGTAGCGAAGCAGCAGTGCGTCGCGCAGCGCAACAGGCAGCTCAGCCAGCGCTGCCCTCACCCGGCGCCGCCGCTCATCGGCAAGGAGGTCTTCCAGCTGACCCGCCGAAGCCGGGCTGTGCTCCAAGACCGCCTCACGCTGGTGCAGAGTAGCGAGCCTCCGACGTCGTAGCTCGTTGCGGCAATGGTTGCGGGCCACCGTGACCAGCCAAGCCACAAAGCCGCCGTCGCCCCGGTACTTGTCCCGCCCCTGCCAGATGAGCGCCCAAGTGTCCTGTGAAAGCTCGCGCCCCAGCTGCGCATCGTTGACGAAGCGACTGCACAAGTGGATGACCCGCAAGGCGTGCCGCTCCACCAGCGCGGCGAACGCAGGCCGTAGCCCCGCCTGCGCGAGCCCCATCAGCTCGTCGTCGCTGCGCTTTGCCAGCTCCGACTGCGGAGGCTCCTCGGCGCGGACCAGACGGGGAAAGGCCATTTACCCCGATAGAACACGGCAGCTGCGTCCGCGTTGAAAACAATTTCGCAAAAGCGCAAGCGGCCGGGCCTGGGAGGCGTCAGCCCAGCGGCCTCTGGGCCGGTAACAGGGAAGCACCGTGCTTGCTGATCGACAGATCTGCTCCTCGAGGACCACCGCAGCTTGCGCTGAGCCGTCCAACTGGCGGCCGAAGAATTCATCGCCAGGCGTCAAGTCGTAACGATTTTCGTGTTGCAGGTCAGTGACTATGTCGCACTTACTGCAGAGTGAAAATGTCACCCCCCTCCACTTAGAGAGAGGGGATGCTGATGAGCGAGCGACAGTGGCGAGTTTTGAGCCTGCTGGAGCGCCTGGACCGTGGCGAGGTGACGGTAGGCGAGGTGGCGGCGAGCCTCAAACGGTCGAGACGACAGGTCCAGCGGCTGCGAAAGCGGCTCGCCGGCAAGGGCGCGGCTGGGCTCGTTCATGGCAACGCAGGTCGACGTCCGCAGCACAGGACGTCGGAGGAGGTACGTGAGCAAGTGCTGATGCTGCGCCGGGGCAAGTACGATGGTTTCAACGACCAACACTTCACGGAGAAGCTGCTGGACGTCGAGGGGCTCAGACTGTCGCGCGAAACGGTTCGACGGATACTGCGTGACGCGGGAATTGGCTCGCCTCGCAAACGGCGTCCGCCCAAGCACCGGCAGAGGCGTGAGCGGAAGGCGCAAGCCGGCCAGATGATCTTGTGGGACGGCAGCGAGCACGAGTGGCTCGAAGGCCGTGGGCCGCGGTTGTGCTTGATGGGCGCGATCGACGATGCGACGGGCGAGTTCTTGCCGGGGGCCCATTTCACGGAGCAAGAGAGCACCGTGGGCTACCTACGCGTATTGCGGGACATTCTCAGGGAGAAAGGCATTCCGCATACTGTCTACGGCGATCGCCACAGCAGCCTGCGACGCAACGACAAGCACTGGACACTCGAAGAGGAGCTAGCAGGCCGGCAGGAGCCAACGCAGGTGGGACGGGTACTGGCCAATCTCGGCGTCGAGGTACGCTATGCGCTATCGGCTCCGGCCAAGGGTCGAGTGGAGCGCCTGTGGGGCGTGCTGCAAGACCGACTCATTTCCGAGCTCAGATTGGCGGGAGCATCGACTCGCGGGCAAGCCAACCAGGTACTGAGCGAGTACCGCGACGCGCACAACAGGCGCTTTGCAGTGGCACCCCGCGACACCCAGCCAGCCTGGCGGAAAGCGCCTTCCGACCACACCCAACTGCTTGACCTATGCGCCCTGCACTACGTGAGGAAGGTCTACAAGAACAACACGGTGCGGCTCCACGGCCACGTCATCGACATCCCGAAACGGCCCAACTCGAAGTACGCGACCTACGCGGGCAAGGACGTGGTGGTCAAACACCTGCTTTCGGGCGACTACCGTGTCTTCTACGGCGAAGAGTGCATCGCTTGGGCTAGCGGCTCCCGACCGAAGCCTTCAACCACAAGCAACCGAAACAACGACAAGAACGAC
>JANNWK010000395.1:0-4239 GCA_031408355.1 Myxococcales bacterium | reverse complement strand
TTCACGATGCGCGCGGCGCAGACGGCCATTGAGGGGATCGCCTCCTCGGTGGTCGCGCCGCTTCCCGTGCCGGGAGCGCCCGCCGGGGCGGCGGCGCCGGGCGTCACGGACTCCGCCGGGGGACCCATTGGCGGCGCATGTGCTCAGGCGGCGGAGTGTTGTCGCAAGATCATCCAGAAGACCAACTCCGGGGCGCAGGCGGAGGCCGGTTGCTTGAGCCTCAAGCAGCTGCCTGAAGCTCAATGCCAGCTGCCACTGTCAACCTATCAGCGCTCAGCCCAGCTGCTGGGAGTTAGCTGCCCCTAGCACTCGTTGAGCAGGACCCGAGCGGCCTTCACGATTTCGGACTGCGACACCAGCACGAGCGCGGCAGCTTCGCCCAGGGGGATGAACGAATCGGCCGCGGCGACGCGCGCGCTCTGCACCTCGCGCGCTCGTTCGGTCAAGCCGGCCAGGAGCGCCTCGCCGACATTGCCACTTGCGCGGCACTCGTCCACGAAGAGCACGCGCCCCGCTGCTTGGGCCTGCGTCACGATGTCGTCCCAGGGGAGCGGGACGAGCCAACGCAGATCCAGAACGCAGGCTTCAATTCCTAGCCCAGCGAGCGTTTCGCGGGCGCTGAGCGAAAGCGCGACGCCATTGCCGTAGGTTACCAAGAGCAGCCGGTCGCTCTTGCCATACACGCGAGCCCGTCCGAACTCGGCGCCAGCTACGGGCGCGCTCGCCAGCCAGGCGCTGTCGCCTTCTTGGCTCAGGTCTCGACGATGATAGAGCGCGATAGGTTCGACTGCCACGACCACCTGGCCGTAGCGACGGCCTAGCGCGTGCGCCGTTCGATAGAGAGCGATCGCGTCGTCAGCGCGCGCCGGCACGCACACTGAAATGCCGGGTATGTCCCGGAGCACGGCCAGCGAATTGTCGTTGTGGAAATGTCCACCGAACCCCTTCTGGTAGGCCAGGCCGGCGATCCGCACGAGCATGGGGTTTTCGAGCTTGCCGCCGGAAAAGAAGGCGAACGTGGCGGCTTCGCCACGGAGTTGGTCCTCCGCGTTGTGCAGGTACGCCAGGTACTGGATCTCGGGAATGGGGTAGAGCCCAAGCGCCGCGGCTCCGAGCGCTAGCCCGAGGATGGTTTGTTCGTCTAGCAGCGTGTTGAACACGCGTTCGTGTCCAAATAGCTCGAACAAGCCTTTGGTGACGCCGTAAACCCCGCCCTTCTTGGCGACGTCCTCTCCGAACAGTAAGGAGCCGCGATCCTCCGCCAGGAGCTCCCGCAACGCCATGCCAATTCCCTGAGCGAGCGTGAGGCGAGCTTCTCCCGGCTTTGCCGCCCCGGCCGGTCCCGGCGCGGCAAAGCCGAGTGGTACGGAGCGCGCAATGGCCTCGGTCACTTGGGCGCGGCTAGTGAGGCGCGGGCGCGTGATGGCTCGAGCCGCCTCTGCGGAGACGAGCGCGGCGGCCTTCCGATCCAGCTCGAGAACCTGGCTCGCCTCGAGCACGCCCCCTGCTACCAGTGATCGGGCGGCGGCCAAGATCGGATCGTCGTCCTCCGCAGCCGCGAGCTCCTGGCGCGTTCGGTAGGTGACGTCCACGTCGCTCCCCGCGTGTCCTAGCAGTCGCACGCAGGAGAGGTGGAGGACGGCCGGACGCCGAGCGCTTCGGCAGTGCGCGATGGCGTCGCTCGCCTTCTCGTAGCAGTCCGAGAGATCGCTGCCCTCGGCCTGGAAATATCGGACTTGCGGTAGCGCGCGGAGCCGTTGCTCTACCCAACCAGGCGGGGAGCGGACGCTCACGCCGAGCCCGTTGTCCTCACACACGAAGAGCAGTGGCAGCGGCAGGTTTTGGTGCGCGACCCAACCTGCGGCGTTGAACGCGCCCAGCGCCGTACTGTGGTTGATGCTGGCGTCGCCGAAGCTGCACAGCACGATGGCGTCCGCCGGCTCCGCCGACAAGCCCTGGCGGTGCTTCCAGCCGAGGGCGTAGGCGAGGCCGACAGCGCGCGGCAAATGGGAGGCGATCGTGCTGGTCTGGGGGATAATGCCGAGGGCGTGGCCTCCGAAGAGCTTGTGCCGACCTCCACTCACAGGGTCGTCACTCGAGGCCACGAGAGAAAGTGCGATGTCACGCACGGCGTTCGTGCCCGGTACCTGCCTGGCGCGCTCGAGCTGGAGCGCGGCGCTGCGATAGTGGACCAGCGAGGGGTCACTCGGACGCGTGAGTCGCCCGAGCACGACGTTGGATTCATGGCCGGCGCTGCCTATCGTGTAGTGCCCGTGACCCTGCTCGCGCAGCTGAAGCGCCGCCACGTCCAGGTGCCGAGCCAGCAGCATCGATTCGAGTAGCTCCGCTGCTAACGACGCGGGCAGCTTCGGTGCTGCTCCGCGATTGAGCGGCTCCGTTAGCGCGTGACGGAAGCGTTCCGTGAGCGCGAGCAGTCGTTGGAGAGACATCTTTCCTTACTTTCGTAGGCCGAGGCCATTATGGACTCCAGCTGGAAAAATATCGAAAATCACTGACAAAAATCGAGGCGTCGGCGGATCGAGCGTGGATCACGCTCAGAAGTTGCGCTAGGTCGCGGTTCGTCTCCGCTCATGCGTCTCGCCATTGTCGTCGCCTCTGCCTACGCAAAGAACGGCCAAGTCGCTGCTATCCCCAACGCTGAGCTCGACCTTGAGCTCTTCGGTCGCCGATTAGCGGAGGCCGACGCCGACTTCGCCGTCCATGCCTTCGCTGCGGAGCGGGGCCTGGCCGAGGGCGTGGAGGCGTTGGCTCGCGAACTGGGCGGCCGGATCGATGCGTTGGTCTTCTACTTCTGGGGCTACTGCCTGCTGTCCGAAGAGCGCGGGCCCACGCTCCTGCTCGATGGGACGACGCTATCTCCGCTCTCGCTCACGCGGCTCCGCCGACTGCTTAGCGAGCTAGCCGACACGGCGCTGGTCGTGCTGGACACCCGAATCGCCGAAGGCTCGGTAGGCGCTCCGCTCGATGTGGTGCGAGCGATGGGGCGAGTCCTCAGCGGGGGGGATTCCTCGGTCTCAACGCTGGCAGCGGTTCGGCCCGAGGAACAGGCCACTTCCCAGGGTCCGCCGGCCTTCACGGGGCTCGTGCAGATGGTGCTAGACGGGCACACCGGGAGCCCGAACGCGCTGACGCCTGAGGTCCTCTTCCGCGCGATGCAGGCGGAGGAAGTGATGTTCTCAGACATTCCGGCGGCCGGTTGTTTCCTGTCGCAACGCAACTTCATCGTCGTGCCGGGCGCGCCCGCGCTGGGCGAGCCACGGGCCGTGGAGCCGCTCGCGCCCGCGCCGATCATGGAGTCTCGCTCGCCAAACCAGAGTGCAGGCTTCAGCGCGGAAGCCTACCGAGCGATGCTCAGTGATTGCGAGCGCCGCGGCGACCAGGACGGCGCCTACCGTGCAGCGGTCTGTCTCGAGGCGCTGGGGGAGGCGGACATCAATGAGTCTCTGCTGGCCAACACGCATCGACCGGACGGGCTCCAGGGGTTCGGGAGCGCGCTGTCCTACGCTGACTGGAATGAGCGACTCTGTGAGGGCCAAACGCAGCCTGAAACCACGGCGCTCCTGCGGGCGCTTGGTCCGGCGCTGACCGAGGTCGGTTTCCAGTTTTCTCGCCGAAAGCGCCGACAAATCCCGCTCCCAGACGCGGCGCGGCAAGATGCCGCGAAGAGTACGACGACCCTGGCTAAGACGCTGCTTTGGGCCTCGCACCTGCTCTCGGTTCCGGCTCCGGCACTGTTCGTCCTGCCGGAGGTGTCTGGCTCGCTTGCGCTAACACCCGGTCCTAGCGGTCCGATCGTGACCTGCGCGCGTTCGCTGGGGAGCGGCTTCAGCCTGCAAGAGCTGGTTTGCCTCTGGTCACGCCAGCTGGCCTTCGCGCGGCCCGAGCAGAGCGCGCTCTGCTACTTTCCGAACGTGTTCGAACTGTCGCAGTTGCTGTTAGCGGCCCTGGCGGTCGGCGGTGCGGCCAGCATGCGCAGCATCGACGCCGACGCCAAGCGCATCGCCAGTGGCCTCAAGCGAGCCGTCCGTGGTGCGGCGCTCGACGAACTCCGCGCCGCCGCCAGCCGATTCTCGCCGCCCGAGGTGCAAGCGCGAGCTGAGGCCTTTGTTCGTTCTGCTGAGGTCGTCGCCAGTCGCGTGGGTTTGGTGGCGTGCGGCGACCTCGAACTCTCGCTTGAATTGAACGAGCGCTTCCCGCTGGGGACGCTGAATGCGCCCG
>JANNWK010000394.1:0-1901 GCA_031408355.1 Myxococcales bacterium | reverse complement strand
GGCAGCAGCCACGCGACCAGCGCAAGCCTAGGGCAACTCCTCATCATCGTTCCTTGACCGTGTAGCTTTTCAACTCGGCGCAAAATGCGCGTCACTTGTTGCGATAGAAGGCCACGTTGTCGACGTAGAGATCGACGAAGCCCACAGAGAATTGAAAGGCGATACTAAAGACGCTTCGCAGATCGAAGTCCGGCGCGCGCTTGGCGAAACCCACCTGACGAAACTCGCTGAAGGGCAGCTTGAATAGCTGCCAATCCGTGCTGAGGCGCACGGGCGCGACGAAGCCATCGCCGCAGCGCTCGCTGGCGGGGGGCGGCGGCTCGTCGCTGAAGCAGAAGAAGTTCGTTTCCATGCCGGAGAACGCGTAGGGTTTACACTGAGTGCCCGAAAAATCGGCGTCTTTGAAGTAGCTGGGCGGTTCGCAGGCGCTCTCGCCGCAGCGCGGGTAGAGCAGCTCGGCCAGCGCGGGTTCCGCGATGCCGGCGGGCTTCTGACCGACGGGCACGCAGCGCTGCTCGTCACCGTTACCGGTCAGATCGATCGACCGACAGGCTTGATCGTTGGCGCACTCGGGAGCGCACTCCTTGATGCGCTCACAATGTGCCTCGGCGTTGTGATCGCCGCGGGCCAGGTAGTCGCTCGTGTACTTGTTCTGAAAGCCGACCAGCAATCCGCCGGCACCATCGGGGCCGCGCCGCGCCCAGAACGCCACGCCGTCGAACGAACTCAGATCCACCGTGTCGGCGAGAGCGTCGCCGGCGAGGCACAGGTCGTCTGCGTTGAGCTGCGAGTAGGGGAGTAGCCCGCTACAGTTCAGTTCAAGCGGGTGCTCCGCTCCGCCACCGTAGCGATTGAACCTGCCACCGCGGACGTGCAAGGCCCACTCGTTCGGAGCCCCATCGCAGCTGGGTCCCGCCTGTCGATCCGCCGCCAAACCCCAAACCAACGTGTCGCGGAGCGGCGGATCTTGCCCGGCGATGCCCGGATACCAGGAGCTGTCGCCCGGCGCGTGCCAGGCGCCCTCGGTCTTGTCGTCGTAGGCTGACCAGAAGGGGGCGACGCCGACGTAGCCGGGCGCGAGCGGCTCGAAGTCATGCCGCCAGGCCGACAGCTCGATGCCCGAAAGGCCACGGCAGTCGGGCGGGCGCGACCCCGGATCGGCCTGCCCGGCCCCCACGGGCGGGAAGACGGGCAACGCGGGCACGATGGGCCTGTCGTCAGAACTCAGCTGCGGGACAGCGCCGTTCGTCCACGGCACCTGCAGCACAAGCTCGGGCGGGATGACCCGCTTGCCGCTGTTACCCGTCCCCGAGCAAGCCGGGATCAGCCCCATCGCCAGCACGCCTGCCAGAAGAGAGCGAATCACCTCAGCCCGCCCGTTTGCGCTTGGCGCGTGATGCGCAGAAAATGATCGGGCCGCTGCCACTGTCCGCGAAAATAGTAGTCGTAGTTGCGGTTGAAGCCGGTCCCCTCACCCAGGTCGTTGAAGGTGGCGATCACCAGCGCCTCGGCGTCCTCCGACTCCTTCAGAACCTTCTTCAGGAACCTATCATCCTTGATGACGAGCTCGCTGCCCTTGGACGCCTCGCCCGGGTGGTCTCGACCCGTCGCGTCCCACTTCACCATCGCGTGGTCGATGATGTGGCCGTGCAGGCTTGAGCGACTGCGTTTCTCCGCCGAATTGAAGGTGAACCACTGGTACTTGGCGTCTGCGATCTGCTCCATCGAAGGATCCTCGAAGTAGGCGCTGTCCGCGTCGATGAACGGCTCCTCCTGGAAATCCGCCTGGAACTTCTGCTTCAGCAGCTGAATGACCGCGCCCGTCCGACTCCGCGGCGTGAGCGTGCCGGCGTTGTAGAAGTAGATGAACGGCCTGCCCTTGAAGCGGTACCAGTACTTCT
>JANNWK010000393.1:0-5229 GCA_031408355.1 Myxococcales bacterium | reverse complement strand
GCCGGCGCTGTCAGCGTCGCCGGCTGCGCCGCAGGCAACCGAGAGCACGCCGCACAACAGAGCCAAAGCGTGGCACTTGGTTCGACCGTCAGGCGTGCGGCGTTGACGCAAGGGCATGGGCAAAACTCAGCGCCTTCTCTGCGTAAAACTGGGTGCTTTGACCAGCTGCGCGAAGTAGTCGCGCAGGCCGATTTGGCCGAGCGCGAGTGCGGTGCGCGGCTGCTCGGCGAGACATACCTGGCCACCGCCACCGCCGAAAGCGTAGGTAGCGAGCAGGCCACTCACGCAATCGGTCACCGCCGGATCGGCGGCGAGCGACGCGACGAGGTCGTCGAAGCCCTCGAACGTGAAGCTTTGACCGCTCGGCGTGGTCACGCTGCCCGAGGTGTCGATGTCGTAGCCATTGTCCTTTTCGCGGTAGCGGCCGGCTTGATCGAAGTGCTCGAAGGCGAAGCCGAGTGGATCGAACTGTTGATGGCAGGTTTGGCAAGGACCGAGCGTGTGCGCCTTTTCGTAGCGCTCGCGCGTGGTGTTGGCCGCTTCTGCCATGTCGATCGTTGGCACGTTCGGCGGTGGCTTCTGCGGCGTGCTGCACAGCAGCCTGGCGTACACGGAAAGGCCGCGAAACGTGGGCGAGCTTTGGTTCGGGTGGGCGTTGCCGGCCAAGAACGAACCTTGCGCCAGGATCCCGGCTCCGTAGTGGGCGGGTCGGTCGACCTTGGTGAGTGGGCCGCTCGAGGCACCGAAACCGTAGAACGACGCCAGCTGCGCATCGACGAAGGTGAACTTGGCCGTGAGCAGGTCCTTGACGCCGCCGCCGCCCTGCACGACTTCGTCAATGAATTGCCGCGTTTCGGCGACTTGCGACTGCTGAATTTCGCGGAATTCCGGCAGGCCGTCCTTGCTGGAGCCGAGGACGCGCTCGTAGGCCAGCCACTCGCGGAAGAATTGCCGCAAGGCTGCTTGGCCGCGGTCGGTGGCTAGTAGCTGCTGGGCTTCGCCTAGCAGCGCCTCGGCGCTAGCCAGCTCACCGCGCCCGGCTTTGACGCGCAGCTCATCACTCGGTGCGCTCCCGCTGTAGGTGTAGGCGAGCTGCGTTGCCAGCTCGGCTTGCGTGAGTTGGCCGTCAGCGTCGCCAAGCTCGTGCCGGTACAGCGTGGCTGGCGCCTGCAGCATGGCGACGATCGTCCACTTCAGGCCGAGCGTGAAGTCCGAGCGCAGCGCGACCGAGCTGTAGTAGTCCATGAGTTCTTGACGCTCCTCCGTCGAGAGCTCGCGTCGATACAGCTTCGGGCCGAAGGTATCGATGAACTGCTCGGCACAGGCCTGGCCCGGCGTGCTGGCCGCGCAGGGCAGGGTCTTCGTCAAGTGAGCCGCGCCGGTGATGGAGGCGGCCACGTCCTTGGCCGTCTTGAGGATTTCCCCGGCGGCTTGGGGGCCAACGACCAGCAGGCTCGCGTCGTTGCTGAACCTGAGCGCAGACAACGGGTCGGGGCCGAGCTTGACCCCCGCCCAGTCGGACACGAGCTCGGGAAATACATCGATCAGCGTGGTTTGTAGCTCAGCACGCGTCAGGCGCCGCAGCGCTGGCGGGGCGATGCTCGACTCTTGGCAGCGCGATTTCACGTCGTCTGCGCTGGGCGTCGCCGGAAACGCGCCGAGCCCGGCGCTTCCGGTAGCGGGACCGCCGCCCGCCGCGCCGCCCGTGCGATGAGCGGGGCCGGCAGCGCCGTCCGAGCCCGCGCTGCACGCCACAAGCCACGTGAGCGCGACCGCAAACACAGCCAACGAGGTCGAGCCGAAGCGCCTCACGCCTTGACTCCGGCGATCAAGCTGACCGCCCTACCCCCGATGTCCGTGACGGTCGCCCCCATCGCGTCGGCCAGCGTCGCCAGTACGTCCGTGTGAGGACGATTGTCGTCCACCTTGAGCGCCTGCCCTCCCTGTTTTAAGTAACCGCCGCCACCGCCGATCAACATCTGCGGCAGGTAGGTGTACATCGGTTGACCCGATACCCAGGTCTCGCCAGCGTCGGAGTTGTGGTTGGTGCCGTCCGACACTTCCGTCGTGATGTAGACGATGCTGTTGTCGAGCACGCTGTGCGTCGGATCTGCGGGGTCCGGCGTTAACAGTGGCTTCAGGAGCTTCTCGGCGAGCCGCCCGAAGATCCACTGCTGAGCGAGCGCATAGTCCGGCCGCGGCATGCCCTCGTGCGACAGCGCAATGTGGTGTTCCTTTGGGATATTGGGTCCGCCTGGAAAATCCATGCGCAGGTTGGAGTTTACCCACAGGCACTGCAGCGTGATGACGCGGCCCGTGCCACAGATCATGGCGTTGGCCGCGACCTCCAGCTGAGCATCCAAGATCTTGGCGAACAGGTTTTCGTCGAGTGGATCCCCAGCGCCGAAGGCGGCCACTGCGGGCAACGCGGGGCGTATCGTACAGCTGGTGGGCGCCCCGTCGCCGCCGGCCTTTATGCCCTGCAGCGCTTCGAGATGGATCTTGAGCTTGTTTTCCTCGGACGTGAGCCCCGTCACGCTCTTGCTCAGGCGCTCGACTTGCTTGGCCGTCAGCGCCAGCGCTTCTGCCTCGAACAGCGACTCGTCAGGGCCGGCCTGGCCGCTGCCCAGGCCCTTGAGTAGCTCGTCGGCTGCGTCTACTGGGTTCTCCATCGGGCGCACCCAGGCGCCGCCGTGCCTGATGAGATGAGAGTCAACCGACCAGCCTTCGCTCTTCCGGTACGGGATCGCGCCGATAACGTGCGGCGTCACGCCAAGCTTTTTGGCAATCACGTAGTCGATGGAGTCGACGCTCCCGCCCTCGTTGAAACCAGTGAGGGCCGCGCGGATCGCGACGTGGTTGCTGGCACCGTCGGCCATGCCGATGCCGCGAACCAAGTTCAAGCTGGTCCGGTAGGGCTCGAAGACGCTCCAGCCTCCGACGCCGTTGGCCATCAAGTCGAAAGCGCCGCCTGACGTGACCGGATCGAAATGCTCGGCCGGGCAACCGTGAGGGACGTACAGAACGAGCAGCCTCACGGGCCGCGGCCCAGACTGCGCCAGCGCTAGTCGGGACATCCTCAGCGCCAACGGGGCGGCAATCCCCAGACCGAGAGCTGCGAGGAAGGTGCGACGCTGCAGCTCAAGTAGGCGACTCATACCGCGACTCCTGACGTTTTCACCCGACGGCCAAGACGTAGCGTCCAGTATCCGACCCGGCACAACAAGCGCGGCTCAGCGCTAATGCGTGTGCATTTCGGCTCATGAAACGGTGCAGGTGGGTAGATGTGCGCCTTTTCGAGCGGAGACGTGGAACTGGTTCCAGTCAGCCACCTCGGCGCTCACTCGCGTCACCCCCACCAGGTCAGGCACGGATACGCACGCACTGCCGGATCCGGAGTCACCAGCGTGAGCCCGCGCGTGATCGCCTGCGAGACAAGCATACGGTCGAATGGGTCACGATGAAGCGACGGGAGCTTCGCAACCGAGAGCGCGTCCAGCTCCTCCAGCGGTAGCGGCGCGATGCCGAGGCGCTTCCGGCGATCCGGAACGTAGTCCGACGGCGCTATGGGTAGTGGGAGCTTGCCGAGCCGGTGCTTCACGCAGATCTCCCACGCCGATACCGCGCTCAGGAACACCGGCTCGTCGGGATCGCGGAGACGGGCGCGCACGCTCTCCGGGACGGAAGCATCGCCCGTCGCCCACCACAGGAACGTGCACGTGTCGAGGAGGAGACTCAACTCTCCCACGCTTCGAGCTCGTCCGGCGGCAGCGGAGCGTTGATGTCGGCCGGCACCGCGAAGACGTCGCGATCGACGCCCCAGGGGCGGCGCCGCAGGGGCCGCTTCGGAAGCGCTCGAAGCTCCGCCACTGGCTCGTTGTTCTTGCAGATGATGATCACGTCCCCGGGCCCGAGCGCCGCGAGCTCGCGAGACAGGTGCGTCTTCGCGTCATGGATGTTCATCCGCTTCATGGTTCAACTTTGGACTAATCACTGAACTAAGTCAAAACCTCCCGGTGAGGGAGAAGCAAGATAAGTGTTGAGCAAGATTGACATATTTGAAAGCGCCCGGCGCAAGTCGGCGTCCGTGACGATGATCGGTCGGCGCCGCTCACCGGCGTCTTGTCTTCGGCGGCGTGGGCGACCAGCAGCTGCTTGAGCGCGTCATCGATCGAAGCCGTGACCTGCGGCTCGAGATCCCTGTGATCCATCGGGCTCCGGCGTCGACGTGTTGGACGACATGGAAGATGGCAACTTCTACCTGGCGCCCCAGCCGCCGCGCTATGGCTATTGGTACGTCTCGGGTGACGCCACCGTAGGGGCTTCGCTTCCGAAGATCGAAGAACTGGTGGCGACCCTCGCGCCCGCGCGGTGCATCCGCTTCCGCCGTTCACTTCGCGGCCTCTGGCTTCAAGGGTTGGGGCGCCAGTCTCGGTCTGACCTTCACGGACGCGTCGAGCAAGCGCGCCGCGTACGAATACCGGAGACGCAATGGGTATCAGCTTCTGGATCCGCGGTTCAGTGGCCGGCGGCGGCAAGGTGCGCGTGCTCCTGCCGTTGTTGGGGACCGACCCGCTTGGCCAGAAGTGCGGAGCGAACGCTCAATTGGCCTGTTTGGATCACGTCTCGCTGCTGGTTCCGGTCAGCGAAGAATGGGTGCAGCACACCATCCTATTCTCCGAACTCCACCAGGCCGGTTGGGGCGTCCCGCTCGCCCAGTTCAACCCGCACGAGCTGCTTGGTATCGAGTGGAGCGCGGGTACCGCCGTCCTGGACTTTTGGCTGGACGACCTGGCCCTGTTGCGCCCCGAGTAGCGCCGAGCCGTCTGCGGGTGCTCAGCCCCTTGCGCGTTCTGAGAACGATGCGCAGTCTGTCCGGGTCCTCGAGAGTCGGCCCTCCGCAGAGCGGGAGGCGGGCGAGGGGCGAGGCCGTGCTCGGCGAGCAGACGCGCGATGGCGTGCTGTTCGGTGGCAACCTCGAGCCAGCGCAGCGGCCCGCCGCAGCGGCTGCATTTGTCGACGTCGGCGCGGAACACCCTCTTCAGGAGCCAACTCCAGCGTGAGCGTCCAGCGCGAGGCTCTGGCAGCTCGGAGGACTGGGGCGAGCCAGCTGTTCTGAACAGCCCCTCAAGCGAGGGCTGCTCGCCAGTGGCCGGCTCGGCGCGACCGGTCGTTTTGCGCCAGCCAGCAATCTGGCGACCATGTCGGTGGTCGAGGTCTTGCCGTTGG
>JANNWK010000392.1:0-12095 GCA_031408355.1 Myxococcales bacterium | reverse complement strand
CGGCTGCGGGCGAACCGGCTGCGGGCGAACCGGCTGCGGGCGAACCGGGCGCGGGCGAACCGGGCAAGTCGCGGCCGGGGCGATACATTCCGGCGGCGGCGAGGCGAAGCGTGTTCGAGCGTGATGGCGCGCGCTGTACGTATATTGACGGTGCGGGCGCGCGTTGTCGCGAGACGCACCAGCTAGAGCTGCACCACCTGGAAGCATTTGGACAGGGCGGGACGCACGCGGCGGCGAACTTGACGCTGCGTTGCCGAGCCCACAATGGACTCGCCGCGGAACAGGACTTCGGCCGAGGTCGCGTGGAGCGCGCCAAGCAGTCGCGACGGCACGAAGCGTTCGCGGCACAGGAGGACCGCGGGCGAGATCGGCACCCGATCTGACGCCGATCGCGACCTGACCCCCAACTGCCCAACTGCCCAATTGGATAGAAACACCCATTCGCAAACTAGCCACGGGCTCTGCGAGCCCTGCGTGGGCTGCCTCTATCCCTCCGCTGAGAACGGAAGCTGACCGAGACCGAGACCTCGGCCGCGTCGCCGGCAGCCGCCCAACGCCGCCGGGGCGTGCTCACGGTCCTCGCCCCCCAGCGCTAACCTGCTAACTTGGAGAGTTCCTCGAATGCGGATTTCTGTCGCTCGGTGCTCATGTCTCGGGTCTTCGACGAGTTCCTCCGCCCCGCGTCCGCGCCGCGTGACTCCAGGGCTGGAGTTTCTGGCGGGTGGCTGCCTGGCTTTTTTCGCCGGCGGCTGTCCGATGAGTGACGACTATTTCATCGACGAGCAGCATCGCGACGCCGGCGGCGGAGGAGCTGCACAGCAGGCGGGTGCGACCGGCAGCGGTGGCGCCGATGCCCAGGGCGGAACGACAGCCAGCGCGAGGGCCGGTCAGGCAGGCGCGCCCGAGTGCGTGCGGCAGACCGAACGCTGCAATGGTCGCGACGACGACTGCGACGGTCGAACCGATGAAGCCGCATGCCCAGCCGGTTGCACGGCGTTTGAACTGGAAGGCCACGGCTACATGCTTTGCGGCGACTCACACCGGGCGAACGCCGCCATGGCCCAGTCAGCCTGCAAGACCCAGGAGCTGCGGCTCGTTTGGATCGAGACGGCAACGGAGAACGCGAAGCTCCAGGAATTGATCTTTCAGGGCCCGACCCCGCAGGAGGTCACGCTGGGCCTCACTGACGCGGAAGCCGAAGCCACCTGGCGTTGGATGGACGGCGAGATCGTGTGGCAGGGCGCGGTCTCGGGCTCCGCCGTGGGCGGTGCCTACACCAACTGGTATTTGGAGGACCCCAACGGCAACCGCACCACCAACTGCGCCGTCATGGTCGCCGACGGCACCTGGCGAGACCGCGAGTGCACCGAAGCGTACCCGTACCTGTGCGAGGAACCGTAGAACTCGCGGAAGCCGCGTCCGCCAAGGCGCAGGCGGCTCGCCCGAACGTACGGAGACTCGCCCTCGTGGTCTGCACCACCCCCGGCGACCATGGACAGCTCGGCGGGCTCCGCCGAATTCGGCTCGCGCAGCGCCTCCTCTGACACCGAACACCGAGCGCTCCTGCCAGCAGTCGCGTGACGAGGTTAGAGCCCTGCAGGGCACGCGAAGGCCAGGCAATACGACGGACCTGCAACGTTCGAGCAACAGTAGCCGCTGAGGCAATCGACCGAGCTCTCGCAGATGCCGCCGGTCGGGTCGCAGCTGCTGGCGCATACTGAGCCCCCGCCCTTGGGGCAGCAAGCCAGCGAGGCACAATCACCCTTCGCGGTGC
The DNA here is from genome assembly GCA_031408355.1 of Myxococcales bacterium. Lineage (GTDB taxonomy): Bacteria > Myxococcota_A > Polyangia > Polyangiales > Polyangiaceae > PMG-095. Next base: position 10,321 of record JANNWK010000392.1, on the reverse strand, counting down.
AAGCGTTGCCGTTGGCGACGGGCGCGCCGGCAATGCACTTGCTCGCCGCGCAGCGGAAGCCAGCGCTGCAATCCCGGTGCGAGCCGCACGATATTCCGCATTGGCCTCGATCAGAGTAACAGGCAAATCCGTTGCAGGTCGTGGCCGCGTCTTCGACGGTGCATTCGGCCAAGCAGCGCGAGCCCGAACAATGCTGGCCGGAAGGGCAGTCCCCGTTGTGGTTGCAATAGTCCTGAGTGCGGCATTCCGACTCCACGCACTTCGCACCACTTTCGCAGTCCGCGCTGGATTCGCAGATGAAGATGGGATCGCTTGAGCGCACGCAGCCGCTGGCGAGCCAGCTCGCACAGAAGACTACCAACCCAAGCTGCAGCAGCCTCTTCATCGCGTTCATTGGAAGCTCACCTTCAGCCGCACGTCACCGGGGCCTGCCGCGACTGACCAGCGCGGCGCGCCTCCCACCGTCGACGGAGCCAGCTTCGGGGCCAAGATGTAAGAAGTCACAAACGCGCTCGTACCCAAGCCCAGGGCGATCCACGACAGGTCGTTCTTGAGCCGCAGGCTTGCGTAGTTGTCCGGCGTCATGTGGCTCTTGACGTCAGAGAATGTCACCACCACACCCAACGCACCGACGATGCCCACGGCCAAGCCGCCCCAGCGCAGCACCGGCACGTAGGCTGGCGTGCGCTCCGCCAGCTCTTGCATGCGTCGCTTGTAGTCCGATGCCCGGGCGCGTTCTCGGTCGCCCTCCGGATCGAGGCTAACTTTGCCGTCCGGTTCGTCCGTGACGGCAAGCTTCGTTCCGGCCTTCGCGACGGGCACGGGCACCGCCTTTAAGCTCGGGTCGGTGGTGGCTCCCGGCTGCAGCCTGAGCGCGGCCAGGCCGGCGTGGATCGGGATGGCAAAGCCGAGCCCTTCGACCGCATGCCCGGCGATCTTGCGACTAACGACACCGACGACACGGCCTTGACGATCGACCAGCGGCCCGCCGCTGTTGCCGGGGCTGAGCGAGGCGTCGGTCTGGATCAGCGGCACTTCTCCGATGGTACGGAGGCCGCTCACGATGCCGCGGCTGAGCGAGAAGCCCAGCTCTTCCCCGCCGGGCGAGCCGATGGCGTAGATTTCGGTGCCGGGAGCTTGCGGCGCCGGCTCGAAGGCGAGGCAAGGGTGGGTCGTCTCCGAGGTTGCCGTTGCAACTAGCGCCACGTCTTGTTTGCGCGAGATGCGCAGCACACGACCGGGCAGTGTCTTGCCGCCGCGAGTGCGGACTTCGACCTTGCCCGAGTCGACGACGTGCGCGGCGGTCATCACCAAACCGTCGGCGCTCAACGTGAAGCCGCTGCCGGTGCCGCCTCCGCTCTTGATGATCACGGTGCTGTCGGCGATCGCATCAAAATCCGCCGGAAGCTCGCGCGGCTTGGCCTCGCAGCGAGCAAATGTGGCTGACTGGTAGTCGGTCACCTCGGGTGGCGTCAGGCTTTCCTGGTCAAGCAGCTGCCGGAAGCGCGGGCGCTTGCTCAGCGAACGCAGTGCGCCCAGCGTGAGCGCCCGGCCGACGGCTGCGTCGTTGTCGCGCGGCAGGTTGAGGCCGGCGTAGCGCGACAACACGCGATACACGACCTCATCGCGCTCGCGATCGAGCAGCTGCCACTCGATGCCGACGCTACAGCGCACCTGCTGCCCTCGCTTGCGACAGGCGAGCTCCTTCACGGTGCCGCCGAGCACCAGGTCGGCCCGCGCCGCCTCGTCTTTGCCAAAAACCAGATTTTCGGCGCCGACCGCGTTGAAACCGGCGTCGCGCAGGGTCTCCAAGATGTGCACCCGGTACTCTGCCCTGGCGAAACCGATCTCGTCGTCGTCCAGACGCGCCACCAGGTTGGAGAACCCGACCGCGACCTTCTTCGACTTCGCGGCGTCGCTGGCAGCGCCCTTGGCGGCGCCTTCCGCCGAGGCGTGCCGCGAAGCGCTCAGACTCCCCAGCAGAAGCGCCGTCAACCCGGCCCACTTCAGGCGCCAACTCACACGCCTACCCCAAACGGAACCGACCAGCTTCATCGAGCCCCCAAGTATCTAGGAAGACCGGATGCCTGAAAAGGGGGGAACGCCTCAGTCGATCAGCCTCGCGACCGGGCAGGGCCCAAGGCCACCGGAGCAAGTAACCGCACACGGCCCTCGAGCACCAGGCCAGCTTTCAAAGGGCGCGCCGCGACCGCGGTTCTTCGATGGACCAGTAGAGCACCAGCGAAACGAGGGTGATGCAGAAGGCCGGCACAGCCAGCGCCCAGATGCTCTCGGTCAAGCGACGCAGGAGAGCCGCGAGCAGCGAAGCCATCACCAAACCGACCAGCGTGACCGTTCCTAGCACCGCCTGGAAGGAGACGCGCCGTTCGAGGGGCGTGATCTCCAGATCGAGCGTGGAGCAGCCGACCGCGGACATCGAGAGCCCGGCGCCGAGCGCGAAGAACAGCCACTCGAAGCCGGCAGGGCTCGCCACCAGAGGCGCTGCAGCTGCAGCGCCGAGCCACGCGATGTGAGCCAGGAGCATCGAGAGGCGGCCTCCATAACGATCCCCCAGGTAGCCGGCAGCTAGGTAGCCGATGAGTGATCCAAAAAGGTTGAACGCGAGCAGCTTGCCGAGGAACGCGTCCGGCTGCGACAACACTTTCAGCGCGTGGATGCCGATGAACGGCAACAGCACGAAAACGCCGTGGAGCGGGACGCGGGCGCACAGGTAGCGCAGGAAGCGGCGGTCGGAGCGGACCAGCGCCGGGACGCCGCTGATGAACTCGCCGAGGCTTTGCTGACTCGCGCGCGGCCTGCCCGGAGCTTCGTTCGTCCCCAAGAAGACGACGAAGGAAGCGGCGGCCAGCACGAAGGTGCCCAAATGCAACAGCGCGTAGCCGGGCGCGCCCGGGTGATGGGTAAGCACATAGGTCACGAGCCCGCCGGCCGCGAAACCAATCACGGTGCCGACCACGAAGCGGAGCGCCCACAGCGAGGCCCGCAAGCGGTCGGGGATCGTGGAGGCCACGTACTCCTTCCAAGCGTTGACGGCGACCCCGCCAACGAGTCCGGAGACGACCGGCGCGAGCAGCACCGTCGGCAGCGCGAGCGCCGGGAAGCGCTGTGAAAGCAAGAGCAACAGCGCCGCCAACAGGTAGGGCAGGCGCTGCCAAACGCCGAGCCGCACCACCCAGCCGCGCATCTTGGGTAGCTGCTCAATGCGGTGTGCCACGAACAGGCCGGGGAGAATGAAGCCTATCATCAAGAGCGAAGGCGCGAACGCGACGAGCAGCGAAGGCGCTCCGAGCGCCTGCAGCATTCGCGGCAACACCGTGTGCGGGTGGACGAACGCCAAACCGCCGATGTAAAGCCCGCCCTCCACGACGTGCCCGATGAAGTTCCGGTAAAGCTCGCGGTCTTTCCCAGCCTGCACAAACCCGAGCGGAAAAGCCATCGAATGTCGGGCGGAAATATGCCCCGTCCCCGGCGATTGTCCAGCGCCTCCGTCGCGCGCTCGCTCGGCAAGGTGAGGTCGCTGGCGCCGGTGGCGCTGAATCTCGCCCGCGCCGCGCGCCAAGTGCGCCACGCATTCCGCTCCGAGCCTACGGTCAACCTGTTCGTTCACGTCGTCGCGTAGGCGACCTAGCGCGGTCCTTGCTCCCGCTTGGCCAGAGCCGCTTCGACCAGGTCCAGCAGCTTCCTGACGCGGCTGTCCCAGCTGTTCTGAGCCGCGAGTTCGAGGCGAGCCTGCTTGTCCCGCTCACTGTCGGTACTGACCGCCGCGTCGCAGGCCGCGATGAACGCGGCGGCGCTATCCGCGACTCGCGCGGCACCCCAATATTGTTCCACGGCCGGTAGAGGGCTGATCACCAGTGGTCGCCCTGACGCGAGCATTTCGAAGAACTTGATCGGGAAGACCGACCGCGTGTACTCGTTCAAGCGGTAGGGAATGACGGCTACGTCAAAGGCTTTCACGTAACCCGGCAGGGTTTCGTAAGTGCGATGACCGAGCAGGTGAACGTTGGGCCTTCGGCTGAGCTTGCCTACGTCGGTGCTCGAATCGGCTACGCCGACCGGGCCGATCAGAACGATGCTGTAGCCCGGCCGCGCGTCGGCCAGCTCGATCAGCCAGTCGAGGTTCAGCTTGTAGTCGCTCACCGCCCCAATGAAGCCAATGACGGGTCGCGGCAGGCCGGAAATGTCGGCGGGCACGGCCAGCTTGGGATCCAAAGCCTTCCCGAAGTGCGCTGCGTCGCCCACGTTGTGCACGAAATGCGTGCGACCGGGCGCCAGACCCTGCTTCGTTTCGTAGAGCGCGGGGGCCGTGCAGGCTACGACGCCCGCCACCGCACACAGGCGCCGCTCTTGCTCGCGGATCCACGCTTTGCAGTTGCGAAACTCCGGAAATGCAGAGTACTCGTCGACGCAATCGTAGAGGATGAGACTGTGCGGGATGCCGGCGACGGTGTCACCGTAGCCGGGGTGGTACACCCACAACACGGCGTCATCGATGCCTTGCTGAGCCAGCCAGCGCCGCACGACCGCCACGCGGTGCTTGAACTCGCTGAGGCGGCGCAGGACATGACCGCTACCGACGAAGTTCAGCCACGGGGTCCAGACATCGAGCACCTCCAGACCTTCAGGTGTGCGCCGCACGGCCGCCTCACGCCAGAAGTTGCCGAGGTTGACGCGGGTCTTCGCGTCGTCACGGCGCGCGCGCTTGACGAACCGCACCGGGTTCTGTTGCCGAAAGTCGACGAACACCACGCGGTGTTGCTGCGCGACTCGGCTCATGATGTGGTGCTTGTTGGTCCACATTCGGTCGTCCCACGGCTGGGAGGAAAAGCAGACCACGGTTCGCGGCTTCATCGGGCACGCTGTGCCTAGAGCCGTTGGCCGCCTGCGGCAAGCCGGAGCCGCAAGTCGTCGACCCACCGCTGCGCGAGGGTGGGCGCGTCGAACTCTGCCACCACGAGAGCTCGCGCGCGGCGGGCCATGTCCGCCCAGCCAGCTCTGGCGTGAGCCCACTCTTGCGGGCTGGGAGGTCGAAGTGCAGGACGCCGCGACTCGAAGCCCGGTCACGGACAGGTCTCGACGTCGACCGCGAAGGTGCTCCGGAGCAGGCGGCGCAAGAGGGACAGCGGGTCGAGGTCCACCGCGACCGTGCCGTCACTGATCGGCAAGGGGCCACTCCAGGGACTGGCCTGAATCACCCGCCGGCTCGCTCGAGGAGCGCAGAATGACTTCTATTTGAGCGTGCGCCTGAGGTTCGCTACCCTCAGCGGATGCGCTCGACCCCCACGGGACAGCAACGCTGGCTCACCGCCGCAGTGCTCGCCACACTCGCGACGTCACTCGGCTGCCTGCGAAAGGACGCGGAGCCTGGGAGCCCCGCCGTGTTCGGCGGCAAGGGGGCCACGCCACTCGGACTCCAAGAGAAGCCACTGCCCGAGGGCGCCGGGGCACCTGAAGCGGCGGGGCCCTGCGGTCGCTCCTCGGCCCCGAACGAGCAAGCGCTACTCGACGATTTTGAGGACGGTGACAACAAGCTGTTCAAGGGTTTCGAGCGGGAGGGCTACTGGTACGCGAGCAGCGACAACACGGAGGGCTCGCTGATCACGCCGGTCGGCGACTTCGCCGCTGAAGCCCTACCCCAGGCCGAGTCGAGCAAGGACAATCGCTATGCGGCGCACTTGGCGGCGTCCGGGCAGAAGCAATGGGGGGTCATTTGGGGCAGCGGGCTCAAGTGGGTGCGGCGGGGCATCAAGTGTCCGCTCAATGTGTCGGGCTTCGCGGGTGTGCGCTTCAGAGCCAAGGGCCCGGGCACGATTCGACTCTCGCTGGCCGTGCCCGAAGTGATGCCGAAAGACGAAGGCGGCAGCTGCAAGGACGGTTGCTATGACACGCACGGCAAGCGCTTCGTGCTGAACGATACCTGGGAAACCTATGACGTGCTGTGGGATCGGCTGCAGCAGGGCGGCTGGGGCACCGAAGCCCGCTTCACGCCCGAACGCTTGATCAACCTCGGCATCAACGTCGATATCAAGTCCCTGCCGATCGATTTTTGGGTCGACGACTTCGAGCTCATCCCCAAGGCCGGAGCCGCAACGAAGAGCGCGCCCTAAGCATGCGACTCCTGCACTGGCTGGCAGCGCTGCTGGGCCTGGCCGCACTAGCGTGCAGCGGTCGCGGGACGCGCTCGGCCGCCGACGCTGGCCTGGCGGTGCCAGGCGACGCCAAGTTGCTGCCTGCCCGCTTGCGCCGACTGACGAACCTGGAGCTCACGCGCAACTTGCAGAACCTGATGCTGCTCGAGGTGACGCTCGAAGGCGAGCTGCCACCCGACGTGCGCCAGGAGGGCTATACGCCGAATGCTCGGCAGGACGTATCGCCCGCCTGGGCCGCCGGGTACGCGGCCAAGGTGAGGGAGCTCGCCGAAAAAGCAGTGAGCGAAGGGCTTGGCAGACTTGCCCCCTGCCAAACCGACGACGACGCTTGCAGCGCGCGCACGGTGCGAGAACTGGGCTTGCGCGCGTTCCGTCGCCCGCTCACGCCGGCCGAACAAGCCGCGTTCGAGGGCACGCTCAAGGAGGGGGCGGCCGCGACCGGCGGCTTCCGCGGCGGCGTGGCGCTCTTGCTGCGCCAGCTAGCCGAATCGCCCAGCTTTATCTACCTGAGCGAGCTTGGGGCGGGCAACGCGGTGGGCCGGCGCGTGCGCCTAGACAACTACGAGCTGGCATCTCTGCTCGCCTTCACTGTGCAGGGTGGCCCACCCGACGCCGAGCTGCTTGAGCGCGCCCGCGACGGCTCGCTCGCAACGGGCCACGGACGGGCCGCGGAGGCGCGAAGGCTGCTGGGCCTCAGCGATACGCGCCATCAGTTCCGTCGTTTCGTGCTCGAGTGGCTGGAGGTCGACGGCCTGCTGCAAACGGCCAAGAGCAGCCGAGCATTCCCCAGCTACGAACTACTGAAGCCGTTCATGCTGAGCGAAACCGAAGACTACGTGGACGAGGTGATGGTCAGCGGGGGCGCCTCCGTGGCGGCACTCATCGGCGGCGGCTTCGCCTCGGTCGGGCCTGAGATGGCCCGCTTCTATGGCCTCAAGACGTACGGGCCGCGCGCCTCTTTGGCGGGCACGGGGCGTGCTGGCGTGCTCCAACAGGCCAGCTTCCTTGCGGCCCACGCCCACGAGGACGTGACGAGCCCCGTGAAACGCGGCGACTTCGTGATGCGCAAGCTGCTCTGCGAGAGGGTCAAGCGCCCCGCCGAAATCGGGCTCGAGGTCGTCATGCCTCCGCCTTCCGACAAGCTCAGCCAGCGTGAGCGGTTGGGCCAGCACGTGGCCGATCCTGGCTGCGCCGTGTGCCACTCGACGCTCGACGCGTTCGGTTTCACATTCGAGGGCTTCGACGCCATGGGCGGCGTTCAGCGCACCGATCACGGAAAGCCCGTGCAAACACGGGCAAGCGTGCGACTCGGACAAAGCCCTGATGCCGAGCTCCTTGAGCTCGACTCCAGCCTGGCGCTCACTCAGGCCCTGGCCGGAAAGCCCGTGACCGCCGAGTGCTTCCTGCGCCACGCCTTCCGCTATTTCAGCGCCCAGGCCGATCCGGCGGTGGAAGAGACGTTCCTTGGCCTGCGCGACGGCCTGCCGGAAGCGTCGCGCGACAACCTGCTCGAGGTGCTGGTAGCCTATGTCGCCAGTGACCTGTTCGCGCTACGCGAGGTAACGCCCGGATGAAGCGCCGCGCTTTCTTAGCCGCCTTGGGCGTGACGGGCGCCTGGCTCGCCCGCGAAGAGCGCGCGCACGCCCAAACGGCAACACCCAAGCCCGCGCTCGAACCCTTGCGCTATATCGGGATCTATACGCCGCACGGGCGGGCGCACGAGCTGTGGCAGCCGCGGCCTGGCTTCAATATCGCCTACGAGGGCTCAAGCCTCGCCTGCTTCGACGACCCTAAGACCTACGGTCGAAGCTTCCGAGAGCGCTTGTTGGTGGTCGATGGCATGGATCTCACAGCGGGGATCGAGATCGGCACGACCGGTCACGACGGCGCGCGCGTCATCTTCACCGGTAGCGGCGCAGACGGGAAAAACGCCTCTATCGAGCAGTTCTTGGCCGTGGAGCGCGGGCTGGGCGCGGAAACCCCGCACACCAGCCTGACGCTGGGCGTGGGCAGCAACGGCACGGAGATCGGCTGGAACGTGAGCTGGGCCCGGGGCGGCACGCCCGTTCCCAAATGGATCGATCCTTCAAAGGTTTACACGGAGCTGTTCGGCTCACCGCTGGGCGGTCGACAAGATGAGCTTTCGCACGAGCGCCGCGCCGGGAAAAGCGTGCTCGACCGCGTGCGCGCGGATCTGGCTCGCCTGAGGCAGCGGGCGCCCCAAGGCGAGCGGATCAAGCTCGAGCAACACGCCACGGCGCTACGCGAAATCGAGAAGCGCCTCAGGCGTGTGGAGCGCAGCTGTGCCGCACTGCCGGTGCCCCGCAGCTTCGATCGACTCAAGGCCTACGCAGGCGGCGAGCCGTACTTCGACGCCATCACGGATCTGCAGGTCGACCTATTGGCGCGCGCTATCAGCTGCGACGTGACGCGCTTCGCCACGCTGTTCTTGGCCGATCTGACGCGCAGCGGGCTCGAGCCCGAGCTGCCCGAGGACATTCACAGCGACGTCTCGCACCGCTACGACGCGCGCACCGCCTCACACCCCGGCACCCCGGAGAGCTGGCGCAAGCTCGGCCTCCAGAACCGCTACAGCTACGCCAAGGTCGCGCGGCTCCTGCAAAGACTCGACGAAGCCGGCGCGCTCAGCACCACGCTCGTCCACACCTCCAGCGACATGGGCGACCCCGCGCGCCACAGCTCACGTCACGTGCCGACCCTGCTAGCCGGCGGCGCCGGCATCAAGCTACCGTTCGGGCAATACCTCGATCTGCGGCACGGCAAGAACCTGCAGGACGGGCTGCCCAACAACCGCCTGCTGGTCTCGATCTGCCGGCTGTTCGGCGTGGAGACGAACCGCTTCGGCCATTCGCGCGACCCAAGCATCGTGACCGGAAAGCTCGAAGCGCTGGGCGCCTGACGTTTCGAGCTCCGGAAGCTGACTTTTCCACAGGAATCCTAGGCCGACCCGCGAAACGGACACATTTGACAGCGATTTTGGAAGAACGTCATCAGGCACGGCGGCCCCGAAGCGTTGGCGGCGATCCGAGGCTTCAACGACGAGGCGCTCGCGGGACGGTGGGAAGGCTACAGATCGTCGCGACTCAACCAAGCTTACCGCGTCATCTCCAAGGTCGAGCGGGCCCAAGTGCTCGTCAAGGTCGAAAGGATTTCCAAGCATGACTATCGCACGTGACTACCTGCCTGAGCGACGGCGTGCGAGGCTCACACCCGGTGAGGCGCTAAAGATCGCCCGCGAACTGCAAGGCCTCAGCCAAAGCGAGCTCGCGCGCCAAACGGGGATCGCCCAATCGGCGTTGTCGGCGTTCGAGCACGGCACCCAGGAAATGGGCCTGAAGCGCATTAAGGCGTTGGCCAGCGCAATCGGCGTTCACCCGGCCGTGATCGCCTTCCCCGATTGGGAGGTGCCTGTCGTGGTGCTCGAGCCGAAGCGACCTCAGGGAGCGTCGCGCGGGAGCGTCACGACACGTCGTCGCGCCAGGTAGCCCGTGCGGGGCGCGTGACCCCACTAGCTGGGCAGCCCAAGCGTCCGCCACATCACCATGCCGCCCGCCAGGTTGGCGATCCGTGAGAGCCCCGCCTTCTCCAGCGTGGTCGCGGCCAGTGCCGAGCGTCGACCCGTTTGGCACACGACGACCACGGGCCTATCGCTCGGGACCTCGGCGACTCGGGCCCGCAGTTCCTCAAGCGGAATGAGTTGCGCTCCGTCAAGGTGGCCCAGCTCACCGTCGAACTCAGACGGACTGCGCACGTCCAGCAGGTGCAGCTGGCCGCGGTAAAGCGCGACCCATTCGGCTGCGATCTCCGGCTGACCGGCGTAGGTCGTGACCACAGGGCCCCAATCGGGCGTGGCGGGTGCCTTACCGTCTGCGGGCTGGCCGGCACGCAGGTTGGCCGGCACCGCGAGCTCCATCTGCTTCGGGTGCGGGAGCGACAGGTTGTCCATATAACCGACGAAGTCCGCTTCGCGCGCCCCACCGCCAATCCGCGGATTGTAGCGCTTTTCCTCGCCTATCGTGCTTGACGTGCGGCCCTGGTAATCGTGCCCCGGATACACGATGCAGGCGTCGGGCAACGTGAACAGCTGCTCACTGATGGAGCGAAAGAGCCGCGCGGCGCCCGACACCGGC
>JANNWK010000391.1:0-2359 GCA_031408355.1 Myxococcales bacterium | reverse complement strand
CGCTACGGCCGGCGTCGGGATCGGCCCCGAGAGCAGCACCCGACCGCCCATCGCGCAGATCCCCGCCGCGATAGCGGTCTCCAACATGTAGCCCGAGAGGCGTGTGTCCTTGCCGATCACGATCCGCGGGGCACGGGATTTGCCCCGCTTGGCCACCAGGGTGATGGCCCGCCCCAGCCGAAGCGCCAACTCGGGCGTCATCGGCGCGACGTTGGCGCGACCGCGGATCCCGTCCGTGCCAAATAGCTTTCGTTCGCTCATGCGGTCTTCAGCCCTAGTCGCGGAAGTTCGTAAACTGGAGATCAAGGTCGAGCTCGTCAGCCGCCCGTAGCAGCCGCATGACTTCCTGAAGATCGTCACGCTTCTTGCCGCTGACGCGCACCGCTTCCTCGTGAATGCTCGCCTGCACCCGGAGCTTCGACTCCTTCACCAGCTTCACAATCTGTTTGGCCTTCTCGGTCTCGATCCCATCCTTGAGCTTGACCAGTAGGCGCGTGCAGCCCTTGGGGCCTTTGCCTGGCTCCTGCGGGTCCAGGTGCTTGAGGCTGACTTTGCGCTTGATCAGCTTCTCTTCGAAGACCCCGAGAGCGGCTCGGGCTCGATCCAGAGCGTTAGCCAGGATCACCACGCCATCCTCGTTTCTTTCGATAGATGCCTGGGTGTTGCGAAAGTCGAAGCGCTGGGCGATTTCCTTCTGCGCCTGGAGCAAGGCGTTGCCGAGTTCGGCCCAGTCCACTTTGGAAACCACATCGAGCGATGGCATGGATTTCGGCTAGAGATCGACCGCGGGATCAGTGGGCAGGTTCAAGAGAGAAGCGCGAGCGGCGCCCACCAGGAAGGTCGATCCGGTGACGACGACCAGCCCGCGTTGACCGACGAGGGTACGTGCTCGCGCCAACGCTTCTGGCACGCTGCCTGCTACCTCACCGCTAAACTCCGCAGCCATTTCCCGCGGATCTACGGCCTTGCCCAGCGGCGGAGCTACGAAGACGCGATGCCCGGCGACCGACTCCAGCCGCCTGAGCATGGCCCGCCAGTTCTTGGTGTTCAGCGCTCCAAACACCAAAGCGATCTCGCGTTTGGACTCAATGTCCCCGAGCACGCTGGGGTCGAGGGCGTGCGAAAGCGCCATGGCGCCGTCGGGATTGTGGGCGCAATCCAGCAGGGTGAGTTCTTGGCCACTTCGGTGCAAAAGCTCGTTGCGACCTGGCCACACAGTCTGCTCAATGCCCTTAGCGAGCGCCTCCGCGGAGTAGCCCAACTCTCGCCCGATCGTGACGGCCACGGCCAAGTTGGAGCCCACCAGAGCCACGCGCGGGTAGGCCAGCGGCGCGCCCGTCACCGGCTCCGGACTGCCAAGCGGGACCAGTCGCGCGCCAACTTCGGCCATACGGCGCTCGGCCGCGGCGCGCCCATCGGGATGGAGCTTGCCGAGCACGACGGCGGAACCCGCCTTGATGATCCCCGCCTTCTCTGCGCCGATCTGGGCTAGCGAATCGCCCAGCTCAACCATGTGATCGAACGAAATTCGGGTGATCGCCGCGACCTTGGGCGGTGGGATGACGTTGGTCGCGTCAAGCCGACCACCCAGTCCGACCTCGAGCACCGCGAGCTCCACACCGGCCTCGCGGAAAGCCAGGAAAGCCGCGACCGTGGCTACTTCGAAGAAGCTCAGATCCGGACCGGCGTCCATCGCCTGGTTCAGGAAGAGGACGAGCTTGTCGTCCTCCAGGGGAAGGCCGCCGATGTCGATGCGCTCAGCGAAGCGACAAAGGTGCGGAGAGGTAAAGACCCCAACGTTCTGGCCCGCGGCTCGGGCCATCGAGCCCACGAAAGCGCACACGGTGCCCTTGCCGTTGGTGCCCGCGACATGGACCGCAGCGAACGAACGCTCTGGATTTCCGAGCTTCGCGCAGACCGCCTCGACGCGCGAGAGCCCCAACATGCGGCCGTGCACGGCCAGCCGGTACAGCCGCCCGAGCGTTGTCTGAAGGTCGCTCAAGTAGCCTCCGCGCCCAGGTGCCGGAGCAGCGTCGACAGCCTGCTCTTCATTTCTGGACGCGGCACGATTGCGTCCACCATGCCGTGGCTTAGCAGGAACTCCGACTGCTGAAACCCTTCCGGCAGCGCGGTACGAATGGTCGCTTCAATCACCCGCGCTCCAGCAAACCCGATGAGCGCGTTGGGTTCAACGACGTTCACGTCGCCCTAGAACGCGGTGCTGGCGGCGACGCCGCCGGTGGTTGGGTCAAGCAGCAAGCTAATATACGGCTTTCTGATGTCACGAAAGCGCCCGAGAGCAGCGAGGGATTTAGCCATTTGCATCAGGCTCAGGATGCCTTCCTGCATGCGCGCCCCG